>DATDVX010000020.1:0-4128 GCA_035289885.1 Candidatus Nanoarchaeia archaeon
AGGGGAAGAACACATTCACCTTCAAGGATTTCAGTAGCGTGAACGAAGAGGTGTTCGAGACTGTATTGAGACGCGTGCTGTACCTGCTGCATTCCATGGCTGATGAAAGCCTGAAAGCGATAAAGAATGAAGAGACCGACCTTGAATATCTGAAAGACATAGAGAAGAACATCAACAAGTTCACAGACTATAGTTTCCGCCTGCTAAACAAGAAGCATAATGTCAACAATGCGAAAACGCCTGTGATGTACTGCATTGTTTTTTTGCTAGAGGAGCTTGCGGACAGCTACAAGAAGTTCCTCTCGTACATAAGCGATAATGCCCTAGCATTGCCTGATGATTTCACTCAGATGTACAATGCAATAGTTAGTTACCATCATGCTTTTGAAAAGACCTTCATTGACTTCAGCTACGAAAAGGCAATTGCGCTTGCCGGTGAACGAGACAGGCTTATTGCAAGGATATCAAGCATGAGAAAGAAAACGCAGAACAAGGACCTGCTAAGCGTTCTGCATAGTTTTGATGCTATAACTGAAACAATAATCAAGATTCTTGGACAATTGCTTACCTTGCACTAGGGAAATTATCATCTGGAGGTATTAGATAAGTTGAGTATATGCCGCCATCTCTAGCGACTCCGCGACCGTGCAATGCACCATAGACTATCCTCCTCAAGTCTTCGGCCATGCGTAAACCTTCATCTGGTTTTATGTTTCTAAACAGGCTGTAATCATAGGTATTCTTTACAGGATCGTAAAATTCGTACAATGCTCCGATTGTATCTCCTTCATGTTTTCGAATCAGATCGGCAATCCTTTGCGCACCGAAACGCAGGTTTTTAAGAGGATCCCTCACGCGATTCCGTCCCATAAGGTTTATCGCTGCATACGGATCTAGCAAATTTACTTCAGGGATTCTGCGCGAATCTTCGCCAATGCTGGTTTCAAACGCGTATGTCCTGTTGACTTCAAGCATGTTCCTAAGAAGGGCAGGCTCTAATCCGTATTCTCGGGCAACTTGGTTTACTATTTGGTCTGTCGTAGTGAACCTAGAAGAGGCCTCGCCGTCTACGATTGCAGCAGTGACTTCGCGATAGGCATATTCAAAAAGGTTGCGATAAGAAGCAGCATATTCATATTGCGAGTGCTTTCGCTTAATATCAGTGATGGCATCTGTCTTTTCACGCAGTGCATCGCGCACACTCATCCCTGCGAACGCCAATCCTGCGAGCATCGCTGCCATTCCTGCGATAATGCCCGCGCGCTTTCCTCTTCGCTTCCATCTCGCTGCATTAATCTCTTTATGGATCTGGCTGAGGCATCCTGAAGAACCACGCGTCAGGCTATCCAAAGGTCTTTGCTGCGCGAATGTCTTTGATGTCAGGTCTTCAGGGTTGTAGCGCTGCTGCAATTGAGCTGATTCCTCCAAAGAAACGCATCTGAGAGTGTAAGCGCCGCTTTTCGGAGGCGTCTGCAAAACTGCATCAACCAAGGTGGATGGGAATGTAGCAGCATCACTTTCATGAGCCTGTCGCAACCTTTGTATCGCCCGGCTATAAGCTACTGTGCCCAGTGCAATGAAACGTTCTGCATCCTGCTTCAATGAAGCGACTTCTGCACGCTCAACATACCTCTTTGCTGTTATCAATCCCTGGATTATCTGATTTCTGGTGTAGCGCAGCTTGGAAGCCTGCTTTTCAGAATCTGTGCCATAAAGAAGGTCTGCTGCATGCGACACCAAACGATCTTCCAATGTCGAGTCAATAGATTCCTTCTCAAGAAGCTTGCTGATGTCAAATTCAGGGAAGCCATTAGAAGCTGCTTTCGCCCAATCAAGATACACGTGTTTGCCATTGACTATGATATTCTTGCCGTGGAGATCTCCGTGAATATGAGAACGCAAGGCCTCATCAAGCGGAGCAGTAAGGTTTGACTTGACTACCTCTATAAAAGCGGAATGATCAGAATCATCTCCTCTGAAATAGCGCCCGACAAAAAAATCCGTGAAGCTCCTCATGGATTGCGGGAATGCAAGCCTCTCTCGCGAATTAGGATCATTCAATTGGCTGAACAGGCGCGCGTAATCCTCGACTGTGCGTTCCAGGATGGCTGCCTTCCTTTCAGGCGATGATATTTCCAGAAGTTCGTGGAGAGTAGTTCCTTCGGCATAAGGAGTTATGAGCAAGCGCTGCTTCCTGTTGACCAAGCTTGGCTCAGGAACCGCATCTTCCAGCGGCGTGCCCTTCAGCACTGCATGCACATTCCCCTGAGTCTCAACAGCTGCATCGAAATCCTCCTTCGTCGAAGATTTCTTTATTATATGACGCAATGAGACTTCATCTGTGAGCTGCATAACCGCCTCTACTATGTATCCATCAGGCTCCTGAGTGTTAAGCGTGACTGCGTCAAGTATGCGCGCTTGCGGAATCAGCACTTCAATGCCCCTCTGCCTGACAACATCTGCGATCTTCCTGAGCTGATGGTCAGTGATTCTGCCTTCAGCTACAAGCCGCTCGATGCCAGGGTAGATGAGCTGCGCGACATAATCTAGGTCCTGCTTCCCGAGGATACGCGCTAAAGATATGTTAAACATCCTTATGCTCCTTCAGGAATTTCTTCACTGAGTATTCAACTACGTGGCTGGTGTTCCTGAATGCGCCATCTTCCAGCAACTTCTTGATCTGCGAGATTATCTCTTCCTCTACAGAAACACTGATCTTTGATTTCATGGAAAGTAGTAGAAAATCCTACCTTTATAAGGCTTTCTGTTTGTAGTTACTGTAAGGTGGTATAAAAAGAAAAAAAGAAATTTAAGCCTTATGCAGGCACAAGCTTCTTGCTCTCGACTTTCAAAACCTTGAAGTTTCCGCCCACGTCGCCGTTCTCATCGAAAGAGATCGTTCCAGCAAGAGGGCCTTTCCAGTTCTGCATATTGTAGAGCTTGCCCTTCATGCAGGCAGTGTCTTTGTCACCGCATGCTTCGAGTATCTCGCCAAGGATGAAAACCCCGTCATAAGATGTGGCGCAATACAATCCAAGCCCACAGTCAGCTTCAGCTATTACCCTCTGATATTCTGGGTTAGCATCATCAAAGACACCTTGCGGCGTGATGACTCCTTCCAAAAGATCGCCGAATGCATCTAATGCCTCATCAAGCGTAGCGACCTCGTTGCTGTACACAGGCACATCGATTCCGCTCTCCCTGATCTGCTTGATGTATATCTCTCCCATAGGAATTGTCTGCGGCAAGATGACAAGCGCGTCTGGCTTCGCTTCCTTTATCTTCAACAACTCTGACCTGACATCCTTCGCATTCTGCGCGGTTACTTCATCAGCTACAACCTCTATGCCCATCTTCGTGAATGTTGATTTGTATCCATTCCTCAATGCCTGGGCGTAATCATTGTTCTCTGAAATCAAGGCTACTTTCTTGTGGCCCTTGCCCTGGATGAACTTAGTCATCACAGCAACCTGAGCAGTGTCTGAAGGGTAATTCCTGAAGACATAGTCTCCCGCCTTGGTAACTTCCGGGCTTGAAGACAGAGCTGAAAATACCAGTATCTTATTATCCTCTGTGAAAGGCGCTAGACCAAGGGTTTCGCTTGAGCATGCGCCGCCGTAAATAACATTCACATCCCTCAGATTGACTAAGGTCTGCGCGGCAGTCAACCCATCTTTTCCGTTGCATTTGCCATCCTCATATATCACTTCAAGCTTCTGGTTCTTGGCTGCCCATTTGGCATTCAAGTCCTTGACTCCTACTTCAATCGTACGCTGCGCTGGCAATCCGTACACAGCTCCTTCTCCTGTCAATGGAGCTACGACACCTATCGTGTAGGTCTTTCCACCGGAAGATGCGCCGCCAGAAGTTTTTATGTCGCTGCCTGGAGAGCATCCGCTGAGCACAATTGCAATAAAGATTATCCCAAGTATATAGCTGATTTTCATTCTTTTCTACCCCCATAAATGTTTTTTCTGAGCAGTAGTCAATAAAAGAAACATATATATTTTATCCTAATATACTATATATAGATATTAATATATAGATAATTTAGAAATCCTTATATATTTAGACATATTAACAAAACGCATGAAAAGAAAGGTTGTCAAGCTAGGACCATCGACTCTG
>DATDVX010000021.1:0-2145 GCA_035289885.1 Candidatus Nanoarchaeia archaeon
TTAACAACCAACAACCTCTCGCCGAAAGTGTTGTACTTTGATTCAAGGATTCTTACACGCGCATTCAAATCAGACAGTATTGTAGAAAGATCTGTTTCCTGCTCTGGCATCATACACCTCTTTTAGCTTATAAGCTGGATAAATGTTTAAATACCTTTCTATGCTCTATATTCCCTGATGACGTTGCCTCCTTACATCGGGATTCTTGCAGCATTCGGCGCGATGTTCGCGTGGGGCTTCGGCGATTTCTTCATCCAGAAGACAGTGAGGAAAATAGGAGACATAGAATCGTTGGCTTATATCGGAATAATCGGCTCGATAGGGCTGATACCTTTCATCTTCAAGGAAATCCCTCTTCTGTTAACGAAATCGAATCTCATTCTTCTGGCAGTGCTCGGCCTTGTGGTATTCGTCGTCTCAGTGATTAATTTCGAAGCGCTGAAGCAGGGGAAACTTTCGGTGGTGGAAGCCATCAGCGAGATTGAACTGCCCGTGACTGCGATACTGGCATTTTTTTTCCTCAAGGAAAGGCTAGCGCCATCCCAGCTCCTGCTTGTATTTGTAATATTCTTCGGGCTGATACTGGTCGCGACGAAATCCTTCTCATCGAAAAACCCCATGAAGCACATCGAGAAAGGAGTTTTTCTGGCGTTTTTGACTGCAGTAGGCACAGGCCTTGTGAACTTTCTGACAGCAACTTCCTCGAAGCAGATCTCCCCATTGATGGCAGTGTGGGTGCCCTGGGTGATATTCACGGTTTTGTGCATCTTCTTTATAGAGCGCAAGGAAGGATTCGCCGCATTCATCGCCAATGGGAAAAAGCACAGGAAACTTGTGCTGAGCATGGGTCTGGTTGATACGATGGCATGGGTGCTTTATGCCTTCTCCGCGTTACACACGAAGCTAACAATCACAACTGCAATAACAGAAAGCTATGCCGCAGTCGCGTTATTCCTTGGCGTCTGGATAAACAAGGAGAAGATACACCTTCATCAATATGTTGGAGCGGGAATGGCGCTGACAGCGAGCGTAGTGCTGGCTTTCCTGCTTTAAGGCCAGGCTTAACATAACCTATATAAACTTAAATTCTCCGATTATATGCCATGGCTGAAGCAGCTAGGCCCTACGATATTCTGAGAGAGGGAACGGAAGAGGTGATGAGGATAGATGCCACTGGTTGGAACTATGCCCCTTCGATAGAGGACAATCCGATGGTTATGGCCTCGACAATAGACAAGCTGCTTGAATCACCGACCGTCGCCAGGGTGACATTCAACCAGAGAAGGAATTACGGATATGACTATGACCAGACGCAGGCGCTGATGGAAATAGCCATGATCTACCAGCATCTTGTGAAGCAGAAGAGACTCCTCAGCCTGGAAAACCTCGGCTTCAATGAAAGCGAGATGAGATTCTTCTCAGGGAAACTGGCAACATTGCAATACTTGATACTTAACTTGTTGAAATCAGATCCAATAGGAGCGTATGTGGATTCAAAGCGGATGATAAGGGAAGAGACGATTAACCTGCAGAAGGACACGCAGGAAACTGGCAGGGAAAAATACATTGAAGTGCTGAAGTACATACACAACCTTCTAGAAAATACGAAAATAATCTCCTTCGTCAAGGAAAGCATCGAAGGCCATGAGACAGGAGACAGGAGCCTATACAGGCAGATTTTCAAGCCGACGATAACGCCTGACTTCATGTTCACGAGAGTGATGTCCCAGCAGCCATTGAATGCAGAGGAGATAGATGCTTACTCGGTCGGAAGGACTGAAGTCTCAATCTTCAAGACGCAGAACGATATAAAAAAACTGTATCACGTAACGCCTCCGGAATTCAAGCTGACAGAGGACAAATACGAATTATTGGACCTGGCTAGGAACATACTTGCCGAGCACAAACCGAGAGAAGAGGAGTTCCTCGAGCCAGAGAAGATGCGGTCGACATTCTACAACATAGGAAAAGACCTGATACAGGAACTGGCGCAGCACAAGAACATACCCATGGAATACGAGGAGATTGAGGAACTGGCTGCGATACTTGTGAGGTACACTGTCGGCTTCGGTTTGATTGAGATTTTGTTGCAGGATGACAAGATACAGGACATCAACGTGAACGGTCCTATCGGAGAGACAAGGA
>DATDVX010000022.1:0-12776 GCA_035289885.1 Candidatus Nanoarchaeia archaeon
TGGAAACAAATGCTTCTGATGAAAGAGGGATCGATGTTGTGAGGAATAAGATAAAAGACTTCGCCAAGACAATAAGCCTTGGGAATGTGCCTTTCAAGATAATATATCTGGATGAAGCTGATGCCCTGACGAAAGAAGCGCAGCAGGCCTTGAGAAGGACGATGGAGAATTTTTCCAACACAACAAGATTCATACTCTCATGCAACTACAGCAGCAAGGTCATTGACCCTATACAATCAAGGTGCACTGTCTTCAGGTTCAAGCCCTTGACAAAAGATGACTTGAAAAGCTACATCCAGAGAATTGCAAAGGAAGAGAAGCTGAAGATAGACGCGAAAGCTCTTGATGCTGTCGTTGAATTGAGCGACGGCGACGCGAGGAAAGCGTGCAACGTGCTGCAGAGCTGCAGCGTTATGAGCAAGGACATTGACGAGAAGCTGGTTTACAAGATAGTCTCGGCTGCTGAACCAAAAGAAATCAAGCAAGTGCTGGAAATCGCATTGAAAAAAGATTTCGTTAAAGCAAGGACATTGCTGTTGGACACGATGCTAAAACATGGGCTGAGCGGAGTGGACATAATCAAGCAAATACAGAAGGAAATATGGAGCTTGCCTATAAAAGACCCTGAAAAAGTCAAATTAATCGAGAGATGCGGCGAGGTTGAATTCAGGATGGTTGAGGGAAGCGATGAATTTATTCAACTTCAAGCGCTTTTGGCCTCGTTCACGATCGCGGGAGGAGATTAGCATGGTAAGAGAAGTTGAAGCAGGGCACATCCTAGTCAAGACAGAAGAAAAAGCAAAAGAACTCAGAAACAAAATAATTTTAGGATCCTCATTCGAGGATTTGGCAAGAGAATTCTCAATCTGCCCTTCAGGGAAAAAAGGCGGGAGTTTAGGATGGTTCGGAAGAGGGATGATGGTAAAGGAATTCGAGAATGCTGCATTCACTTTGCAAAAAGGAGTCACCTCACAGCCAATCAAGACGGAATTCGGCTGGCACCTGATCAAAGTTATCAATACACGATGAAAGATATTGCTGAAGTCGCACTAAAATATGTTGGATATCCTGCAATTTCTTCAACTAGAGGAATAGGAAACACTGTGGATGGGTTCACCTGCTCCGGCTTCATAGAATATGTCCTGAGAGAAGCCGAAATTCCGATTCCGATGGTACCTGGAAAGAACAGACAACTCGTATATGCGGTCGAATTCTTTGATTTCTTTGGAATCAGCGTTCATTATTCATTCATGAAGAAGGGAGATCTGGTTTTCTTTTCGCAGGACGGGGTAAGACCGACGCACATTGGCCTGTGTGTTGACGGAGCTAGGGGAAGATCTGCCGGGCGAATGATACATAGCCCGGGTGAAGATGGAATGAGAGTTTCAATAGACGGAATACGCGGCTTTATAGAAATTGAATATGATAAAAGGCGTGACTATGAGCAAATATATGACAAGAATCCAATTGGAATCAAAAGATCCGCAATCTTAATTCCTGAAAGAAGGTTTCAGAGAATGGTGACAAGATGAAAAATTTTGCTGAAAAGCACCGCCCGAAATCACTGAAAGAATTCGGTTCACATGGAATCGGAATAAGCGAATTGAGAGATCTAGTATACAGGAAAAAACCAGTGATACTTCATGGGCCTACCGGGACTGGGAAGACTTCTGCTGTTTACGCATTGGCAAAAGACCTGGATTATGATGTGATTGAGATAAACGCTTCTGATGAGAGGAACAAAGATAGAATACATGAAGTGGTTGGCAATGCAATAAACCAGAGAAGCCTTTTCGGAAGGGGAAGAATAGTCTTGGTGGATGAAGTAGACGGAATCTCTGGAAACGCTGACAGGGGCGGAGTGGCAGAGCTGTGCAGGGTAATAACAAACGCGCCTCAAGCAATTGTCTTCACTGCAAATGACGCTTTCATACAGAAACTTAGTCCTTTAAGGCAAAAATGCAAGCTGATAAATTTTGATAACCTGAATTACCTGAGCATAGCGAGCATAATCAAGAATATAGCTGCGCTAGAGAAGATCGGAATATCCGAAGACGATGCCAAGATGATTGCAAGGAGATCCGGCGGGGACATAAGGGCTGCGATAAATGACCTGGAAAGCCTCAGCTATGGGAAGATAGGCAAGAAAGAGATCGAATCCCTTGGCGAAAGAGAGAAGAAAGACAGCATATTCAACGTGCTTAAACTCATCTTCAAGAGCACCAACGCTGAAAATGTCCTGAGAAGCCTCGACAAGGTAGACATGGACATGGATGAAGCCATCCTTTGGATCGAGGAGAACATTCCGATTGAATACGATGGCCATGACTTGTACAATGCATATGAATCCCTGGCAAAAGCAGATGTCTTCAGGGGAAGGATAATGAGGTGGCAGCACTGGAGATTCCTGGTTTACATCAATGACTTATTGACTGCAGGGATTGCGTTGGCGAAGAAAGAAAAGAACCCAGAGATAACGCAATACAAGCGTTCAACAAGGATTCTCAAGATATGGATGATGAACCAGAAGTATGCGAAGAGGAAAGCCATCGCGCAAGACCTTTCAAAACAATTGCATACATCCTCAAAGAGAATAATAAGGGATGTGATGCCCTACCTGAAAATTATTTACAAGAAACAACCATTGAATCTGAAATTGGATGAAGAACAAATTGAATGGCTTAGAAGCTAAAGGCTGACTTCTTGTTCAATCTCGCAGAATCTTTCCCTGTTGCTTGGAATAACACCCGCAGAGATTTCAGGTCCTGGCGAAGATGGATCTTCTTGCAGGCTGCTTCCCTGGGAAGGCGTTTCCGCTGGCTCTGACTCCGGAACTAGGCTGATTATCCCGAAGATGAGGAGCACGCCGAACATGAAGGCGAAGAATTCCTTGACGATCTTCTTCTTGTTCCTCTGCATATGCAGCTGGGGAATCAAGTCTGCCAAGGACATATAGATGAAGCTTCCTGCGGCAAGCGCAAGCAAAAACGGAGTAGCGCTGGTTATCTGCTCTATGAAGAAATAAGTTAGCAAGCCGCCTACAATCGCAAACACGGCACCAATGAAATTGAAAAGCAACGCCTTGGATGGCTTGAATCCTGACTTGACCAAGACTGCGAAGTCGCTCAATTCCTGAGGAATCTCGTGCAATGCAATCGCGAATGTCGTTAGCAGTCCAAGCTTTACATCAATCAAGTAAGTAGTCGCTATCACGACACCATCAACAAAATTGTGCGTCGCGTCGCCTATAAGATTGATGTAACCTGAAGGATGCACGTCACAATGACCGACATGGCAGTGATGCCACTGGATGAACCTTTCTATGACAAAGAAGATTATTAGGCCAATAAGAACATAGCTGAAACCGTTGCTTCCTACAATGTCGATTGTTTCCGGAAGCAAGTCGAAAAAGGCAACGCCAAGAAATGTCCCCGCGGCGAAAGCGACCATCGTAGTCAATGATGAAAGGATGAGTTTCTTCTTCCACAATAATGTCAAAGCACCTACTAGCGAAATGACTGAGGTTATAACCAGGCTTAAAAGTATGAAGAGTAAAGTCTGCTGCATTATTATAGAATGGATTTTTTTATGTTATAAATGTATCGTTAGATTTATAAAGGCAGATTTTTGAAAATGCAATTCATGGAAATAAAAGACTTGAAACCGAGGATGGGAAAAGTTGAGATTGAGTCAGCGGAAGTTACTGAGAAAGGCGAAGTCAAGACCTTCAACAAGTTCGGGAAAGAAGGAAGAGTCTGCAACTGCAAGATAAAGGACGCTTCCGGAGAGATGAAGCTCACTTTGTGGAACGATGAAGTGGATAAGGTGAAGCAAGGCGACAAGGTTAAGATAAGCAACGGCTATGTCAACGAATTCCAGGGCGAAATGCAATTAACAGCCGGAAGATTCGGAAAATTGGAAGTTCTGTAAGAAAAGATTTATAACTTTGGTTAAACGCTTGTTCTGTATGTATGACATAGTTATCGGGAGAAACGAGGGTGACAGGAAGAAACTTGGCCTAAATGGAACGGTCTTTCTTGGAAAACATTATGTAAAGATGGGGCAGACAACTTCTTTAAGCAATAACATTTACATGGACGTGTCTTCTTCTCATGTCGTCATGATATGCGGAAAGAGAGGATCTGGAAAGTCATACTCAGCGTCTGTGATTGCCGAGGAAATGACTCGCATGCCTGATGAAATAAAAGAGAATGTTTCTGGATTATTCTTCGACACGCTTGGCGTATTCTGGACGATGAAATACCCTAATGAAAGGGAAGAGAATCTTTTACAAGAATGGAACCTGAAGCCAGAAGGGTTGAAGATAAACCTGCATACGCCTGTAGGTTATTTCGAGCAGGCCAAGAAGGATGGTATTCCGACTGACAAGCCTTTCTCATTGAAGACATCTGAACTTGGAGCTGATGACTGGTGCAGCGTCTTCAACATAAAGCTTACTGATCCCCTTGGAATATTGGTTGAGAGAGTCGTTGAAAGCCTGAGAGAAGAGACGAAAGAATATTCCATACTTGATATAATAAAGAGGATACAGGAAGACAAGAAAAGCCCGAAAGAAGTGAAGGATGCCATTGAAAATAGGTTCACTGCCGCAGATAGGTGGGGATTGTTCGATGAGTATGGCACTGAAATTGAAGAACTTGTGAAACCTGGAGAGGTAAGCGTGCTGGACATAAGCGTTTACACCAATATTTCAGGGAATACTGAGATCAAGAGTTTAGTGATAGGATTGATATCCAAGAAATTGTTGCAGAGCAGGATTGCCGCGAGGAAAGCTGAGGAAGTGCAGAACATCGAGAAAAGCAGCAGCTATTTCAATGATAACAAGAAGCAGGAAAAACCTCTTGTGTGGATATTTTTGGATGAAGCGCATGAATTTTTACCGAGAGAAGGAAAGACCGCAGCTACAGATGCATTAGTCCAGTTATTGAGGGAAGGAAGACAGCCAGGAGTGAGCTTGGTGTTAGTAACGCAACAACCAGGAGAGATCCATAGAGATGTGCTTACACAATCAGACATAGTGATTTCACACAGGGTTACCGCCAAGAACGACATTGAAGCTCTTAATGCAATGATGCAATCTTATTTGATAGCGGACTTGCAAAGCTACTTGAATAATTTGCCTGCGTTGCCCGGCTCAGCGATAATACTGGATGACAATTCTGAAAGGATATATCCAATGAGAATCCATCCGAAGAGAAGCTGGCACGGTGGAGAGGCGCCTTCTGCCATAAAAGTGAAGAAAGAATTCGTGATATAAGCAAAATGGACTTTCAACTAGCTATAATATTTTTTCTTGCATACATTGCAATAGTCGTCATTATCGGGCTTGTCTCCTCAAGAAAAGAGAGCGAAGAAGACTTCATGATTGCCGATCGCAAAGTCCAGGGATTCCAGGTGGCGGCCACTATGAGCGCAGGGTTATTTGACGGTGCAACGCTATCAATATATCTTGCTTATGTCTACCAATACGGTTTTTCTGCTGTCTGGCTATTTGTCGGGATTGCACTAGGCTTCTTCCTATTGCGAAAATATGCCAGCAGAATCAAGGAAAAAGCCGATAGTCTAGGGGTTTATTCGATGCCGGAGTATTTCTTTAAGCTATTTGGAAAGAGAAATGGCCTTATGTTCTCGCTTTTTATTGTCATAGCGTTTTTCCTGCTGCTAATCGTTAACCTGATTATAAGCGGAAAGGTGCTTTCTGCAATATTCCCGATTCCTTATTATATCGCGGTTATTATTGGTGGAGTGATAGTGTTGACATACCTCTTGCTTGCTGGATTCAAAGCAGTAGTGCGAACAGACTTCTTCCAATTGATAATCATGTTTGTAATGACCTTGTCAGTTGGGATATTCTTATTTGGAAAGACACCCATCCCTGTTGCGGAATTCAACTTAGGCACATTAGGGATTGGCAACACCCTCGGATTCCTAATCTTGGCTGGGTTTGGGATGATGGTAGCACCAGACCTATGGCAGAGAATCTTTGCGACTAAAGATGGGGCTAACCTAAAAAGAGGGCTGAATTACGCGGCAATAATGCTGCTTATTCTGGGTGTCGTCATTAGCGTCGTAGGCTTGGTGACGAAACAGTTCTTCCCTGGCATATTGCCGGAAGATGCACTTGTCACAGGCTTTTCCAATCTTCTTCCGATAGGACTAAAAGAACTCGGCATGGTATTCCTTTATGCCGTAACTTTATCATCCTCTGATACTGTTACCTTTGTAGTTTCCTCGATTATTACGCGTGATATAAAAAATTATACGAGAAGGTACAGCAATGAATCAATGAGAAAACTAACTCGTTTCTTCATGGTGTTCTTTGTTGCGCTTGCTATAATCATAGGACTAACGTACCAAGACATTTTAGCATTGGGCTTTTCTATGGCAGGCCTGAATCTCGCGTTATTCCCAGTGGTGTTCGGTAGCTTATATTGGAAATTAAAACAAGGCGCAGTATTCTGGAGCCTGGTGCTTGGATTTTTGAGCGTAGTAGTCCTGTTCATAGGAGGGCAGCTTAATCCACAAACCGCGATAATCTCGTTGCCGGTGGTCTTACTCTCTTTGGTTATTTTCCAGAAAATTTTTAAGAAAGTGTAAAAATAGTGACGAATATGAAACAAAAGGTATTCTGGGCAAATAAAGGATACAGACGGCACAAACCACTTAAAGAGAATATTTCGTGCGATTATCTCATTATCGGCGGTGGGATAACGGGCGTAATGATCGCGTATTTCCTGCAGGAAGCTGGAAAGAAGGATATCGTGCTCATCGAGAAAGACCTTATCGGAAGCGGAGCCACTGGAAAAGCTGCCGGTATATACTGCCCTGTGCCTGAGCAATGGTACATGGAACACTACCTTAGATACCTGGGGATGAGCAATTCGGCGAAATACTGGGTCGCGCATCTTGCAGCGTTCCATATAATGAAGCATCTCATAGAGAAGAAAAAGATTGATTGTGATTACGAGTATGCTCCCATCTTCTGTCTGGAATCGCCGCATGCTGCGATACATGAAGTGTTCAAGGAATACAAGTTCTATAGCTGGCTGCACATGAAGATAAAGCTGTTGACGAAGAAGGAACTTGACCATGAAGTGCATGCGAGCCTGTTCTCGAAAGGATTCAAGCTATGGAGCAGCATGTCCGTCAATCCGCTCAAGCTCGTGCAGAACATAGCTGCCATGCTGGGGAAAAACGGATTGAGGATATATGAAAAGAGCCAGTTCATCGAACAGAAGGGGAATATTGTAAAGACCCCGAAAGGGAACATAATGTTCAGGAAGGCCGTGGTGTATGCGACAGACAGCTGGACGCCAAAGATACGGCCAGTCGAGACGACAATAGCTGTGACAAGGCCATTGCCGGAGAAGCTTATCAAAAAGCTCAATCCTGAAGAAAAGATGATGTTCTGGGATGTGAAGAAGAAAAGCTACCATTATGGGAAATTCACAAAAGATCATAGGATACTGGTCGGCTTCGGCGACAAGATTATGAAGAAGCCATATGAAAGCAAAAATCCTGAGAAGAGTCATCTTACTGAAATAAGAAAATTCATCCGGCGTCTGATGCCTAATGATAAAATCCCTATAGAATATGCCTGGTCAGGTATTTACGGCAATAATGAAGGGCTGTTGCCATTTCTGAAAATCGGAAAGGAGAAGGCAGTGATTGCAGGAGCAGCGTCGCAGATAACGGCGGTCATGCTAGCCAAGTATGCTGCCGCGAAACTCCTGAGGAAGAAAAATACTTTGGACACTATTTTCTTAGACAAAAACTGATATTGAATATTCTAGGTCTGTGTTGAGATATAAGTGAAGAAAGCCTTTTGTTATCTAAAACCCGAGTAAAAAGAGTATAGAAATATATATATATATATATATCAATTTGCGATACTTTATGCTATGTCTGACACAAAGACCCTAAAAAAACGCATATTGAATGGAATAAAGATTGTTGCGCTTTCTACCGCTCTCGCTTTGGGAATTTCGAAATGTGTCGACAGCTATAATCAAGAGAATGAATCACGGTTTCAGAGAGCGCTCTCAAATTTGCCTCGACACGAGCAAGCCTATTTGAAAGCTAGAATTGAGAGCGGAAAGCTTAGAGAAGAAGATCTTAAGAAAAACATGGTATTGTTGGATCATGTAAACCAATATTTCAATAAGGTAAATGATGATTGGAAAAAAATAGAAGAAATAGACAAAAGAATTGCAAAAAGTGAAGATGAGAGGTACATACGCCAACAAAAAGAATATAAAATGGTATTAGTCTTAAGCCTACTGACTGATTTTGCCGGCGCTTATAAACATTATGTACTGCCTTTAGATCCATCGATAGTAAGCAACAAAGAAGATTTGGAGGAAGAGATGGGTGCTATTGAAAAAAGTTTGAGAGAGATTTATAGACGGATAAGAGAGGATAAATAACTTTAATTCTTCAAATCCAAGCAAATCCTGAAAATCCTCGGGCCGAAAGCCTGGCCTTTCACTAATTTAACTGACTTGAAGTCTTTCTCGTACTCTTTCACAATTTTCCTGAAATCCTTCTCATCCACGAAAGCATACATATGGATCGTGCCGTGAGGCTTCAGGTAATCCAATGCCAAATCAAGGTAAGAATCTGCTTCTGTCGGGTGAGGCATGATTATCCTGTCAAATTTCTTCTTTAACCTCGGCATGACTTTCCGCACATCTCCTTTCAGAGCAGTCACATTCCTGGCCTTGTTAATTCGGATGTTTTCAATGGCGTATTTATGAGCAATCGGGTTCAACTCGATCCCATAAACTTCCTTTGCATCTGAATTTTTAGAGATTACTAGAGGGAATGGAGAGACACCAGAGAACATAGTGAGAACTGATTCCCCTTTCTTCACCAAGTTGGCAATCCTCAGGCGCTCTGTGCTTGACCTTGTTGAAAAATAGCATGTCTCAGGATTCAGCTTCAACAGAACACCAGCTTCCTTATGCAAGGTTTCCTTCCTTTTCTCCCCTGCCAGGATCTTCAGCTTCGGAGTCCTGAGTTTCCCCGAATACTTGCCAGCTTTCTTGCAGACAACCCTGATGTTCTTGTGAAGCTTGAGCAGAGTTTCTGCGAGTAGCTCCTCTTTTCGTTTTAATTCTTCCGGGATCTCATTGAAAATCGCTATATCCCCAACCAAGTCGAAAGAAGATGGTACTAAAGCTAGTTCCCTTTTATTCAGCTTCCCTTTCAGAACATCTTTGAGTCTCATGCGTCTATCCCATACAGTTTTAAGTCATTCTTTAGCTGGGCAACATTCCTGAACAAGATTGCATTGATGCCAAGCTTCTTTGCTGCTGCAATATTCATGTGCAGATCATCTATGAACAGGCATTCAGATGGCTTTAATTTCAATTTTTTAAGCATTAATTGATAAATTCGTTTGTCTGGCTTCCTGCAACCTACATCGCTTGAGGTTATTCGCGTCTTGAAATACCTGAAATAGGGATATTTCTTCAGTAGATACGACATGCATTCCTTGTACTCATTGTTGAGCATGGCAAGCCTGTATTTTTTCTTCAGTTTCTTCAGCAAATGAATCGTGCCTTTGATAGGCCTGATCGTTGAGCGGCGTATCCTAATAATATTCTGAATTGGTGTCTTCAAGGCCATGTGGTTTGAATATTTCTTGTAGAAGTCAACTTCAGACTCTTTCCCTGTGTCCAAAGGATAAGCCATCTCCCAATAGCTCTTCATCAAAGTATCCAACGATTTTTTAGTGTATTTCCTGAACTTTGGGATGAAAAACCTGGAAGATGTAGTTGAAAGGACCCCTCCATTGTCAAAGATGATGCATTTTATCAAAAGAAATCACCAAGGCCCTTCTGCTCGCGAGACTTCTTGACTTCATTCAGCTTTTCAATTGTGGACTGCACCCTTTCCTCTGAGAAGTCATGCTCATCAATCAGGATTTTCTTTATCTTCTCGACATCAGGCTCCTGCCATCTAAGCTGGTAGTTCTTCATGATCGGCATTGACTTGAATACGGCATATATCTCTTTCCAATTGAAATCTGCCTTGACTGAAGCGAATAGATCATCGAAGTTCTTGTGTTCCAGGACTAATTTCAATGCTTTCTTTGGACCGATGCCCTTGACACCGCCGATATTGTAGTCTGTGCCGACCAAGATTCCCAAAGCAATCAACTGATCATGCGTAATCTTAAGATCTCTCAAACCTTTTTTCAAATCAATCAATTCCAGCTGCGTCTTGACAACCTTCCCGTTCGGTAATTTCCTGACTTGAGAAAGAGTGAGATTGGGTATCAATCTCGGAGCGCCGTGCAATAGGCAATCGTAATCTGATGAAGAACAAGCCCATACATCATCCTGCTCATTCATGAAAGCCATCTGCGCGTCTGATTCTGATGGTGATTGGATTACTGGCATCCCCATCGCCTTGATTAATTCCTTTGACTCATCGAACATTTCTCGGGATAATTTTGTCGCCTGCTTGGAATACTTGTACATTGAAGCGATGTCCTCTTCCTGCTTGGCTTCCTCGAACTTCTCCATTGCTGTCTCCTTCAAGAATGCACGCCTTTCCTGCTCCCTTATCTTCAATAAAGGAGGTTTTCCGTCAAAGACAACAGCGAGCTTTATTCCCTTGCTGATCAGATTCGAGAAACGAGTGAAGATCCCTACCAAATGAGAGGTTATCCTGCTTTTTGAATCCATTAAAGGGGTTCCATCTCTTTGCCTTATGGAAGAAACGAACTGGTAAAGGACATTCGAAGCATCGACAGCGATCTTCTTTCCTTTCAACAAGTCATAATTTATTTCGGCTTTAGGAAACAAGTCAGCTAATTTTACGCCCATGAGTGGAAATCAAGCACGTTGATATATAAAATTATCTAGAACCCTGGCCTGTAGGAAATCTCAAGCTGAGGTATAAGGTAGTTCTTTATGTAATCATCAAGCCAAGAGCCGAAGTAATCAGTCATCTTGGATTTCAATGCTGTTTCATCCGGCTGCGAGTAGATTACGGACGTTGATTTAGGCGCAGATGGCCCCAAACCAACTGCATGGCCTTGGACATACGTGTAAGTATCTGGATAGAATGAGATTATGATCTTCATCCCCCCGCCATGAATCTTGAGCACTGCCAGCCTTCGGTTATAGCCAACTGCAGGGAGCCTCTCCAGCGACTTAGGTATTCGGCCTCGCCAGACAAGATACAAAGATGGGATATCCTCGCCTTGCGCATCTTCCATGACAATGGAGAATGGCTCGTTTGACTTTGAATTGGCGTAGACAACCCTCTTTAATTGCCTGTTTAGCGTGAGAAGCCTCGCATTAAGACCCATCTTTATGTCCCACACAGAAGATTTTGTGAAAGCTGTCAATTCCTGTGAAGTGTGGATCTCGACTGGCTGGGAAACATCTACCGGCTCCTGCTTCTTTTTCCTGAAAAAACTGAAAATGCCCATCTTGGTTGTTCTAATTGAAGTGCTTATATAAAAAGTTTATCAAAACATTTATAACAAGCAAAGGATTTCAATATGGAAAGCAAGAGAGTGGCATAAGTGACGCAGAATAAGGACCAGAGAGTCGGAGTTTTCGTGGATGTGCAGAACCTTTACTATTCTGCTAAGTACCTTTACAATTCCAAGGTCGCTTTCGGCGAAGTATTGAAGGAAAGTGTGGCCGGAAGGAAGCTGATAAGGGCCATAGCATATGTGATAAAGGCTGACACGATGGCCGAGCACACGTTCTTCGAGGCATTGAGCAAGATAGGCTATGAAGTCAAGTCAAAGGACCTCCAGATTTTCTACGGCGGAAACAAGAAAGGCGATTGGGACATAGGAGTTGCGATGGACACGATTGAACTGGCGCCTAAATTGGACACAGTTGTGCTTGTTTCCGGTGATGGCGATTATAAAGAGCTTGTTCAGCACCTGAAAAGAGCCTGCGGTTGTCGAGTTGAAGTGATGGCATTCGGAAAAAGCACGAGCTCGAAACTCAAAGAAGAAGCTGACGAATTCTTTGACATGGACGGGAAGAAGAAGTTCTTATTGAAGCCTTGAGGGAAGAGGCATGATAAACCAGACTTTGCTGAACCATCCTGGCGGGATGTATCTTTATAGAGTGCATGTCCCGAAGATTGAGGAGAGATGCAATGGGAATTATTCTACCCTGAAAAGTTACTTGCAGTCTGTTTTCAACAAATGCCCTGACCATCTTTTTGTAAAAGGACCGAGAAGCTCTGCGTTGAAATTCAAGGTCCCTGCTGACATAGTAGAAATCCAAGGGCATGAAGTTTCCAAACTTGCTGAGCTTGGATTGAAGGAGAATGAGAGCAGGTTCAAGGACCGGCATTCCAAGGTGCAGCTTTACATGCTTGAGAATGATTCTTCAACGATTGCAATCGAAGTGCCGATATGGCTTGAGCACACTGAGATGGATAATTACATGAACTTATTCAGGACATTCCAGCCTTTGACTGGGCATATTGATGCTTTGAGGATAGATGACGATGGAAAGATATGGATCTGGGACTACAAGCCGAATGCTCACAAAGAAAAATATGCGATGACACAGACGTTCTTCTACGCTTTGATGCTAAGCAGGAGAACAAACATCTCTTTGGATAACTTCAGATGTGGGTATTTCGATGACAAGTATGCCTTTGCGTTCAAGCCTGGAATTGATTTTTTGAAAGAGAACAAGACTTTGATTAATTTTTAGAATAAAACGAATTTAAGTGAGACCTTGCTGAAATCCTTTCTACATAATCTC
>DATDVX010000023.1:0-2017 GCA_035289885.1 Candidatus Nanoarchaeia archaeon
GAAAGCAGGCTCATGGCCAAGACAGCATCGATGAAGTTCACCTTGAAGGGAGAGGAACATTCGCTTTACCTAAAGGACCTTGGAGAGGACTCAGCAACATTCACGCTGCAGTCAGAACCTCAGGATGTAACGCTTAATGTCGGAGAGACAGGCAACTATGACGTCGACAATGACGGGAAGAATGACGTTGCAGTAACCCTGAACGGAATATCAAGGGGAAGAGCTGACGTGACTGTAGCCGGATTGAAAGCATCTACTGCTGAAGAGACAACAGAAAGCGGCAAGACGACAACCACAACAGGCGAAAAAGAGAAGAAATCGTCATTGCTGCTATGGTTAATAATACTCTTGATTGTGGTATTGATACTGATATGGTTCTTCAAGAAGAAGAGCTCTGGAAAAGTCAGTTTCACGAGGAAGGATCTGGGCGGAAACCAAGGATCCTTGCCGCCTTACCAGGGGAATTACGTGCAGCCAAGGCAACCGCAGTTCAGCCCGAGCAACAACGACCCTTTCAGGTATCAATAATTTTATAAGCACTTCTTTCTATTTTTTCTTTTATGCCAGTAAACGCAACATACGCATATTCACGGGCTGAAGCCAAGTACCTCAATGCGAAGACCCATGAAGAGAAGCTCGTGGCATTGCAGGAGATGCTGAGAGAAGCTCCTTCCCACAAGGGGGCGGAGACCCTGAGATCCGGGCTGAAGCAGAAGATTTCCAAGCTCAAGGAAGCGCTTGAGAAGAACAGGATACAATCAAAGAAGACAGGCTCTTCAAGCTTCATTGTCAAGAAAGAAGGCGCTGCCCAGATAGTAATTGTCGGGCCTACAAACGTAGGAAAATCAACTTTATTGAAAGAACTGACAAACGCGCAGGTGCTGATAGCTGATTACCCTTACACAACTAAAAAGCCCGAGATGGGCACTATGGATTACAGAGGGGTGAAGCTTCAGATTGTTGAGATACCGGCCTTGTTCAAGAATTTTTCCTCTTCTCCAACAGGACCAAGCTTATTATCGATAATAAGGCAGTCTGACCTGATCTTATTGATGTTCAACACGCCTGAAGAGAAGCTGATGCTTGATGATGAACTGCGCGACATAGAGGATGTTCCCAGACTGATATTCAACGACCAGAAGAATCTCCCTGATTTGATATGGGAGAAGCTCGGCTTGATAAAGGCCTATACTAAACAACCTGGAAAAAAGAAGGACATGCCTCCGATTGCCTTTGACAAAGGAGCGACTGTCAAGGACCTGGCAAAGAAAATACACAAGGATTTCCTGAAGAAGTTCAAGTACGCAAGGATATTCGGCCCTTCAGCGAAGTTTGATGGACAGACTGTCGGGTTGACTCATGTGTTGAAGGACGAGGACGCGGTTGAGTTGCATATCAAATGAGAAAAATATACGTCATTGGGACAACGCACGACATGCTCCCGAAGCATACGCAAGAATTCAAGTCACTTCTAGAGAAATATAATCCCGATATGGTTCTGGTTGAGATTGTCCAGGCAGATATCAACAAAAATAAGATAAAGAACCGCTATCCAAGAGAGATGATTTATGCCTTGAAGTGGGCGATTAAGAATGATAAGGCAGCAAAGGGATTTGATGTTCGCTATAAAATGGTAAAGACTCCGAGTAAAGAAGTAAAGCGAGCTATAAAAGAATTTGAGAGAAAATACACCTATCTGAAAAAATTGGACTGGAAGGACTTTAATAACATCGAAAACCTTATTGTCGGAGATGATATGTTCAATAGCATTATCGATACAAAAGCAGAGTTGCGAAGGGAGAGAAGCATGCTTAAGAATATTAAAAAATACCTACCCTTTAACGGGAAAGTGATTATTCTTACCGGTGCATACCATCTCATATTCTTTAAAAAATACCTCAAGAATGCTATTTTTCCTCTGATGAAATAATCACGAAAGTAAACAAAAGAAGAAAGGATTAATGATTCTTGATGCTTTCTGCCATCTTATTCATCAGCATTTCCGCGATGAATTTCA
>DATDVX010000024.1:0-2708 GCA_035289885.1 Candidatus Nanoarchaeia archaeon
TGCTAGCCATAAACATACAAAAGCAACAACAAAAAATATCACTAGGAATTTAAACGGCGATATTCGATTCCATAAGAATCTGCCCTTACGTCTTAATCGCCGGTATGCTCTTCTAATACACATAAATCATCAAGCCTTTTAACTAATATATCAAGTTTTCTATCTCTAAAGTAGTGAATCTCATTCATAATCTTTTTATATATCCCTCCAAGCCGTTTTAGCCAATGAAAGGGGTACAGGAGCTAGTAGATTCTCTCCATCCGTTGGAAAGGAAGGTCCTGCCTATCCTCAAGGATAATATAGGCCTTAAGGACGTGGAAAGGTTCTCCAATTTGACAGAAGTCGAGGCTACAAGGGCTTTGCAGTGGCTGGAAAGCAAGGGCGTTATAACGACAAATAAAATTCCCTATGAGATGATTGATTTGGGCCCTAATGGCTCTTTGTATGTTTCTCAAGGCTTGCCTGAAAAGCGTTTTTTGAAGTCATTGCCATGCTCTTTCGCTCAATTGGAGAGGAAGACAGGCTTGAACAAGGATGAAGTCACTATTTCAATAGGCTTGCTGAAGAGGAAGGGCTTCATCAAGCTCGGAAAAGAAGTTTCAATGACGCAGGAAGGCAAGGATTTCCTGGCGACAGAGACACCTGAAGAATATTTCCTGAAATTATTGCCGCTCTCAACAATCAACATGAACAAGGAGCAGAAGCTCATCATGAACGAGCTGCTGAAAAGGAAGGACATCATAAGGAGAGAAAACAGGAATTCATTGACAGTCAACATGACCAGGCTCGGCAAGGACCTCCAGAAGATAAAGCTTAAGGAGAACATGCTCGATGCAGTCACTCCATTGGTTTTGAAGGAAGGTTCCTGGCGTAACAAGGAATTCCGCAGGTATGATGTCAAGACTCCTGTTTCGAGAGTTTACGGTGGCCGAAGGCATTTCGTCAACCAGGCTGTTGATTATGCAAGAAGAGTATGGCTTGAGCTTGGATTCAAGGAGATGCCAGGCCCTATCTTGAACACATCATTCTGGAATTTCGACGCGCTCTTCACACCTCAGGACCATCCGGCAAGGGAATTGCAGGACACGTTCTTAATAAAGAATCCTGCGAAAGGCAGGTTGCCAGATGATAAGTTAGTCAAGGCTGTCAGGTTGGCCCATGAGAACGGTTCAAATTCAGGCAGCACAGGCTGGAGATATTCCTGGAATCCAGACGAGGCAAAGAAGAATGTCCTTCGCACTCATACTACAGTTCTCTCCGCCCAGACAATCGCAAAGCTGAAGGAATCTGATCTACCAGCGAAATTCTTCGCGATCGGCAGGGTCTTCAGGAACGAGACTCTTGACTGGTCGCACCTTGCTGAATTCAACCAGTTCGAGGGGATTGTGGTTGATCCTAACGCAAACTTCCGTCATTTGCTTGGTTACCTTAAGAATTTCATCACCAAGATTGGATTTGAGAAAGCAAGGTTCAGGCCAGGAGGATTCCCTTACACTGAGCCGAGCGTTGAAATCGAGGCTTACGATTCTTATCATAACCAGTGGGTTGAGCTTGGAGGCGCAGGAGTCTTCAGGCCGGAAGTTGTCATCCCATTATTGGGCAAGGACATCCCGGTATTGGCTTGGGGCCCAGGGTTGGACAGGCAGATGATAAAGTACTATGACATCAAGGACCTGCGTGATCTTTATAGGAATGACATGAAGCAATTGAGAGAGATGAAGGTGTGGTTGAAGTAGCATGCCGACAGTGATATTGAACAGGAAAGTAGTTGAGGATTCTCTAGGCAGGAAAATGTCAGATGAAACCCTGTCAGAGAGGATTGCCATGATCGGGACTGACCTGAAGCAACTGACTAAAAAAGAGATTCATGTTGAGATCTTCCCGAACAGGCCGGACATGCTGTCTGAGCAGGGTTTCGCAAGGGCATTATCATCTTTCATCGGTGCGAAAAAAGGCCTGAAGAAATATTCCATAAAGAAATCCGGGATAAAGGTCATTGTCGACAGGGACTTGAAGGACATAAGGCCGTACACGGTTGCTGCTGTCGTCAAGAATTTAAAGCTCGATGAAGAGAAGATAGACGAGATAATCCAGATCCAGGAAAAGCTCCACACTACATTCTGCCGCAACAGGAAGAAGGCAGCGATCGGAATCTATCCTCTGGAGCGCATCACTCCCCCGATTTATTTCAAGGCTATGGAACCAGCTAAAATAAAGTTCATGCCTCTGGATATTCACAGGGAGATGAATGCTTATCAAATCTTGGAAAACCACCCGAAAGGCAAGGAATACAGTCATCTTTTGAAAGGCTGCAGGAAATACCCTGTCTTCATGGATTCCAAGAATAATGTCATGTCCCTCACGCCAATAATCAACTCTGAATTGACTGGAAAAATCACTCCTAAAACAAAAGAAGCCTTCATAGAGGTTTCCGGCCATGACCTCGCCTACCAGGAGACATGCCTCAACATAATCGCTGCAGCCTTGGCAGACATGGGGGCTCATGTTTATTCTGTTGACGTTATGTACGGCAATAAAAAAATCACGACTCCGAATTTGGATCCTTGCAAGAGGAAGCTGAATTTCGACAATGTTAACAGGCTTCTCGGATTGGAATTGTCAAAGCAGGAAATAATCAATTTATTGTCAAGGATGGGCTATGGTTATTCGGGGAATGACGTTTTGGTCCCAGCTTACCGAGCTGACAT
>DATDVX010000025.1:0-2815 GCA_035289885.1 Candidatus Nanoarchaeia archaeon
GCTTGGAACTCCAGCCATAACCACTGTCGGAATGAAAGAGAACGAAATGAAGATCATAGGAGATTTCATAGCGAAAGTGCTGAAGAATCCTTCTGATTCAAGTTTAAGGAAGAAGATAAAGCAAGAAGTAAAAGAATTATGTTCAAAGTTTAAGTTCTATGATTAAGCTGCTTTTTTAACAGCGAAAATGTTGTACATTTTGCAATTCTTGTTTCCTGGAAGTGGCATAACCTCTATGCCTGTATCCGCACTCGTACTCCTCTCAGAGATACAGACTCTTCTTAACAGGTCGACGGCATCCACCAATCTCTTCTCTAGACTCCCTTCCACACTGACCATTCTTATAGGCAATCCATATGGGGTCCTTTCTTAAACAAGCGTTAACTTTCGGGGCTGATTTTTCAAGTACATCTAATTCAATAGTTCCAAGATAGGTGGAACCAGGATGTTGACTTACAAAATCATCGATTGGTGCATACACTATCGCTCCATCCATGTAGTCTCCCATATACTTTCATTTTCGGCCTCTCATATATAAGCTTATTTCACTGAGATTACCAACGCAAATTTTATATATGGCGAGCTGAAAGATTTCTTCGGGGGATATGATTGTCTGAATTTACACCAGAGGAAGCTGAACTCATAAGGCCTTTCTTCACAAATCTAGACAAGCCTGTTTTTGGCTTGATCAATATGCCGGAGGCTGTAAAGGGTGCGTTGTTTTCCAGATATTCAAGATCAACAAAAAGTCTGCGAAGGACGCTGCTCGATGATTTTTTGAAGGATACTAAGTCGGGCTTCAATGAGATTGTCGGGGACCAGGTTGCGAGAGGAACGCAAATATCTGAAGCTATCAAAAAGGCAGAGGATTTCTACACAAGAGTCCTTGACGGGTATGGAGATGACTCTGTGGCTGAGCTAGGCGGAGCGCACCTAGCGATAGAGAACATCTCAAATTTGGCCACTAAAAAACTGCAGGATTCCAGGCTGACAAGCCCCTTGGAAAAATCATCAAGATATGTATTCTTCCACCATAAAGAAAATGGGGATTATAGGTATTTTAAGGATCCTATGATAATGCAGAGTGAGTTTAATGAGGAGTATGTTTCATTAATGAGACTCCTGTTCGGGACTTATGAAAAGCTTATAGAGCCCCTGACAGCGTTTGCGAAGAAAAAACTTCCTATTGATGACTTCAAGTTCTTTGATCCTATTTTGAAAAGAGAAATAACGCTGCAAGAGGTTAGCGAGGAAAGGAAAAAGGTATTTGAGACAGCTTACAATGCAGCTGTGAGAGCCTTGGCTTGTGACAATCTAAGATACTTGTTGCCTGCAGCGACCCTAACCAACACGGGGATATTCGCAAATGGAAGGAGTTGGGAATACCTGATAAGGAAGGCGTATTCTGATGACCTCTCGGAGATGCCTGCTCTTGCAAAGGTGATGCACGAAGAATTGAACCAGATCATACCCTCATTCATAAAGAGAGCGAAGAAGGATGAGTATCTCTTTGAAACCAGAGTAGACTTCGACAAGCACGTGAGGGAGAAATTCAAGGAACATAAGGTCAAGAGAGTCTCGGATGTTGAGCTGATATTCTATGACAAGAATGCAGAGGATAAGATCCTGAGTACAATCTTATACCCTCATACAAGGCTTCCGCTCTCGCAGATCCTGAAGATGGCAAAAAAAATGCTGCCTGAGGAAAAGGCAGCGATATTCGCAAGGTATGTTGGGAATAGGAAATCAAGAAGGGACAAGCCTGGAAGAGCTTTTGAGAATGTTGGCTATACTTTTGATGTGCTAACCGACTTTGGAGCTTATAGGGATATACAGAGACATAGGATATTGACGCAGCAGAGAGAAGACTTGACCACAACGCATGGCTTTGAAGTTCCTGAGCTTTTCATTGAGGCAGGATTTGATAAAGAGTTCAGGAAGTGCATGAAAAAAGCGAACGAGCTTTACCAGAAGATATACATGAAGCATCCGAAAGAGGCGCAGTATGTCGTTCCTTTCGCTTACAAGATACGATGGTACATGACAATGAACTTAAGAGAGGCGTTCCACTTCGTCGAGCTGAGGAGTATAAAACAAGGGCATCCATCCTACAGAAAAATCGCACAGAGATGCTATGAACTGATAAGCAAAGTGCATCCCTCCTTGGCAGCCCACATGAATTTTGTGGACATGAACGACTATTCTTTAGCAAGAATTGATTCTGAGGTAAAGACCCAGCAGAAAAGAGCAGATAGAGGAGAACTATAAAAGAAATAGCCGGGAGAACCCTTTTTGGCTGAGGATCCTCCCGCGGAAACCCATGTCTTTAGCGAGGTGCTTTAGAGAACATCAGCGCGGAGATAACCGAGCATGAAAGCCTGCTCCTCTGGGCTTATCAAGTCGTCATCCTTCTCATTTTCCAACTCCTCTTCATCGTAAAAGTTCATCTCATTCATCAGCAAATCCCCCCTTTCTCTTATAGGCAGTCGCCTCAACCTGAAGCTGAGGGCGTCAGCAATGAATTCCATGTCGTCATCCATTAACATCACCTCCGAATAACCAGAGTCTAGAGCGCATTTCTTTATATACTTCAGGCGCGAGGGTGGGAAGTGAATATTGTTTGCAAAATATATTATACAGAATACAATATTTTATTTATACGAAACTTTTATACATGGTTATGAAGCTAACACTCTCAGCAGGAGGAGTTGTTCTGAACAAGCATGGCCAGATAGCGATAGTCAGCCAAAATGGAAATTCATGGTCATTGCCTAAGGGGCATGTAGAAGAGGGCGAGGATTATCTTACTGCAGCA
>DATDVX010000026.1:0-2662 GCA_035289885.1 Candidatus Nanoarchaeia archaeon
AGAGGCAGAATATACTGCGATGACAACAGCAACAACATGAGGAATGCAGACATAAACATACGGCTCGCTGAAGCTGACGTGAAATACGGGAAGCCTGAGAAGATAGACAAGGTATTGGCGATACTCCCGTCATACATCAGGAGGCTCAACAACGGAGCGGTTGACAGGATCCTGGATGAATTCTTTGAAGAGTTCAAAGACGTGAAGAGAATGGTAGCGGTATGCAGCATGGACATAGAAAGCTTCACGAAAGGATTCAAGACAAATAAAAAATTGGAGCTGTCTGCAGGCGATTCAAAATATTTTATTTTCGTTCTAGAAAAAACTATCTGAGGAATACCCTTCTGAACCAGCTGTTCAGGATGCCCCAGAAAGACTTAGGCTTAGGAGTGTCTATCCTTATTGCTGACTCGTCTGGCTGTTCCTTCTCTTTTTCCACGCCGACTTCAGGCTCGTTGAAGAAATCAGACTCTGGAACCTCTTCTGCAGTGCCAAGGACAACCTCTTTGGCATTCTCTGGAATGACATCGCATGTCAAGTCGAATATTACATCTACTGCAGGGCTGGTCTCGTCGTTGAAGTATTCCCACTTGATGAGTATGCCTTCCTTCTCGAAATTCTGGATGTAAGCCCTTGCGAAATGCTCATGATCATCGTAATTTCGCATATCACAAAGGTAGGCGCTGAAGAAGTAGCCTTCTTCGCTGTATCTCAGAGGATCGAAAATATAAGACCTTGTCCCGCCTTTCCACCTGAATGCACTAGGGTCCACGGTGGTTGATTGTATGCCAAGATCAGCATAACCTGAGAATATACCCCTTGCCTTGTCGCAGTAAAGCGTCGGTCCAGTTGCAGCACCTCTGTTATCAGTGACCCATTCGCCTTCGAACTTGCACGCTACAGGTGTGCCGTCCATTCCAGTCACCCTGAATGTTCCCTCGCTACTCTCTCTCCTGTGCTTCTCCGCGATGCGGAAGAACATCCGCTTTGTGAACTTGTTCGTTTCAAGCTTAGTGCGCTTGCACTGGATGGTATTGTCCAAGTCTGAAACTGTGTTGAGATTTGCCCTGTCAAACAGATAGGAGTGGATTGCGCGCCTGCCTTCGTCTTTTCCAACGTTCTGGCAGTAGCTGAATGGTGATGCCAGCTGCTTAGGCGTATGCGCCAGGTCTTCTCCGCCAGCTATGACTGTCTTGACATAGTCTGTGGATGTATCGCTTGTCCATGTCACATAAGCGCAGATGTCAAAATGATCGATGTTCCATTCGCATGTCGCTGAATGGACAGTGATTGAATCTTCTGTGAGAAGCCTTTTCGGATCATACAGCCTCGTATCAGATGTCGTGTCAATAGCGTAGACTGGTATAGAAATCAGGAGAAGCATGGATACTACTAGGAATGTTTTACTATGCATTGGCTACCTCTTTTTCCTTGTAATAAGCTGAGATAATTGTATAAAAAGGTTTTGGTTTGCGCAATAGGAAAATTATATAAATGAAGGCTAAACCCAGCTAGTGCATGGCAGGCAAGCAGAACCCCCAAGAAAAGACTTCTGAAGCAAATGAGAGCGATTTGATTGCGCAAAGAAAGCAGAAGCTGAAGAACCTGATTGACAGGGGGGTTGAGCCTTACCCATACAGCTTCCAAAAGAAGAACAATGCGCGCGAACTTCTCGCCAAATACAAGGACCTGAAGAACGACGAGAGAGTAAAAGGAAACTTCAGCGTTGCAGGAAGAGTGATGACACTGAGAGTCATGGGAAAGGCAGGGTTCATGCATATCCAGGACCAGACAGGGAAAATCCAGGTATACGCGAGGGAAGAGGAAGTCGGCGAGGATTCTTACAAGACATTTTCAAAGCTTGACTTGGGAGACATAGTAGGAGTCGAAGGGGAGATATTCAGGACGAAGCTCGGAGAAGTGTCTATCTGGGCGAAGAAAGTCACGATTCTCACGAAAAGTTTGTTACCATTGCCTGAGAAATGGCATGGGCTGAAAGACAAGGAGATAAGATACAGGAGAAGGGAGCTAGATTTAATCTGCAACCCTGAAGTCCTGGAAACTTTCAGGAAAAGAAGCGCGATAATAAGTGCGATGAGGGAATTCCTTGATTCCAGAGGATTTTTGGAAGTCGAGATACCGACATTGCAGCCGGTTTACGGAGGAGCTGAAGCGAGGCCTTTCATAACTCACCTGAATGAGCTTGACATGAAAGTTTTCCTGAGCATCTCTCCTGAACTGTACCTGAAGAGGCTGATTGTCGGCGGGTATGACAAGGTCTATACCATCTGCAAGAACTTCAGGAACGAGGGGATTGATAGGACGCACAACCCTGAGTTCACGATGATGGAATGCTATGCTGCTTACGAGGATTACAATTACGTGATGAAACTAACAGAAGAGATGTATGCTTACATAGCGAAGAAAGTCCTTGGGACAACCAAGATAAAGTACAAGGACAAGGAGATTGACCTGACTCCTCCGTGGCCTAGGCTCACTGTGAAAGAAGGGCTGAAGAAGTACGGGAAGCTGGATGTAGACAAATTGAAGGACAAGGAACTGTTTGATCTTGTTGAGGAGCATAAAATAGACCTGAAGGGGAAGAAGCTTACCCGAGGGATAGCTATAATGCTGCTGTTCGAGGAACTTGTCGAGGAACATC
>DATDVX010000027.1:0-5966 GCA_035289885.1 Candidatus Nanoarchaeia archaeon
TGCTGTCATCTTACAAGTGCTTATTCTTTCCGACGAATTTCAGATCTTCAGCAGTAAGCTTGCTTATCAACGGATCGATTCTTAAGTCTCCGAACCATCCGTCCTTCTGCAACAGGTTCTTTATCCCTGTCTTGTTGAGGATTCTCGTGTTCCTTGAATTGAACTCTGTGAACTTGACTTTTGGCCTGTTCGAGTAGTAGCTTTCGATCCTAGGCAGGTCAATATGAGGCAATATCACGAAATACCTTCCGTCCTCGACTGTCCTCGGCGCTTCATACCTTGAAACAAGCACTTCATCTATTTTCTCGCCAGGCCTTATGCCTATTGTCCTGATTTTCGTCTTTGAATCTCCAAGCTCCTTAACCATGACTTCAGAAAGGTCAGTTATCTTCACTCCGTCCATCTTGATGACGAATATTTCCCCGCCGATGGAAACTTCAGCGGCCCTGAACAGCAAACCTATTGCTTCCTCCAATGTCATGAAGAATCTTGTCATGCTGGCGTCTGTCAAAGTTATCTCGTTGTTCAGCCTTATCTGCTGCCTGAAGAGCGGCACTACGCTCCACGCTGTCCCAAGTACATTGCCGCCACGTATACATGTGAAAGCTGTGTTGCTCTCAAGCAGGTTTGCAGAAATTATGAGTTTTTCAGCGACAGCCTTTGTAGTTCCGTACAGGTTCAAGGGGTCGCATGCCTTGTCAGTTGAAACGAATATGACTTTCTTGACGTTGTTGTCAATCGCAGCCTCAATAACGTTTTGCGTTCCCATTATGTTTGTCAGGACCGCTTCCCTTGTATTGACTTCGCACACAGGAACGTGTTTCAACGCCGCCATGTGGAAGACATAATCAACGCCTTTCAGGCATTGTAGAAGCCTTTCCTTGTCCCTCACGTCGCCTATCATGAACTTTATGTTGGGAGTCTTGAACCTATGGGCCATCTCGACCTGTTTCGGCTCTGATCTCGAGTATATCCTTATCTCAGCAGGGTTGTAGTACTTCAATAATTGCCTGGTCAGTTCCTGCCCCCATGAACCAGATCCGCCTGTTATGAGAACTTTCTTGCCTGTAAACATGTTTTGAAATCCCCCGAAGCTTTCAACAGTTATTAGCTTTATAAACCTTTCTATTGAAGCTATTCTTTAGTAGTAACTTTTGACAATAAACTTTTTAAAACCAGTTATTCAACGGATTCGGATGAAAACTCCTTTGGTTAGCGTTGTCTTTCCGACAATGAACAGGAAAGAGATGCTTCTTGATTGCATCGAGTCATTGTATACGATGGACTGGCCTAAAGACAAGTTGGAGATAGTCATAGCTGACAACGGAAGCAAGGACGGCAGCGTCCAGGCAGTGAGGAAGCGCTTCCCGAAAGTCAAGGTCATAGCAAATAAAAATAATCTAGGTTCTCCTGTCGCGATAAACCAGTGCATCCTGAAATGCAAGGGCGATTTCATATTCCGATTGGATGATGATATGATCATGCGGAAGGAATGCCTGAAGGAACTGATGAAGGTCCTGCAGTCAGATGAGAAGATATACGGCGCCGGCTATATGATGTATTACTGGGACATAAAGAACATGATAAGGGATTTCGGCATGAAGTTCAACATGTGGACAGCCAAGGCTTCAATAGGTTATCGTGACCTGATAGATGTCAACCAGTTCAACGAGCCTTTCCAGGTGGATTACACTCCGGCAGGCACCATACTTTTCAGGCGAAATATCTTTTTGGAAGCTGGCTTGTTCGATGAGCGCATGTTCCTGACGCACGAGGATGTTGATTTTTCAATAAAGGCCAAGAATCTCGGCTACAAGCTCATGCTGGTTCCAAGGGCGAAGGGTCATCACAGGAAAGAGCGCGGCGGTACAATCTCTCCTTTCATGCTATACCACGGAATAAGGAGCAGGATGATATTCATGCTTAAGAACGCAGGCTTCAGGAATGCTTTTTTCCTGCCGATGCACTTCCTGGTCTATCTTCCAGTGAGGAGTCTGCAGTACATTCTAACAGGAAGGTTCAAGCACTTCACCACAATATGGAAAGCCACTTTCGACGGTCTTTTCAGGCCGTGGATAATCGCTTACACTAATGATGGAAAGCAATTCAAGCTCAAGGACCAGCAGTCTGTTCTAAGGAAATAGAAAACTCTTTTAAATTGCTGTAGTTACTTCATTCTCATGAAAATCGCCTTCGTATGCGCATATTACCTTCCTGTGGTGGATGGGCCAGGCCAGGTAGTGCATGAACTGGCAAGAAGATATGCCAGGCAGGGCCATGATGTCCATGTCTATTGCTCTGATTCCGACAAGAAGAAAAGAATCCAGGTGAAAGAGGAAGTCATTGATGGAGTGAAAGTCCACAGGTGCTTCAATTGGTTCACGATAATAAATTTCGCAACAGTATGGCCTAGCATCTACAAGAAAATCACGGAAAGCGATTTTGACATTGTGCATTCTCATGTCACAGGCCATCTCTATTATTACCTGAGCGCGAAAGCCTGCAATAAAAAAAATATTCCGCATATCCACACTACCCATTGCCCTTGGACAACAGGATTCAGGGGATTGATAGGCGATATGCTGGCAAAGTCAGTATACAACCTGTTCATGAGGAAAGCCTACAGAATGACTGACAGCATAGTTGCCATAACTCCATGGGAGCTCGGGTTCATAAAGAAATACACTGACAAGAAGATAAGCATCATTCCTAACGGAGTCGACGGACTGCTGTTCAAGAGGATCAAGAACAATAATTTCAGGAAAAGGCACAACATCCCCGCGAATTCAAAATTAATCTTGTTTTTCGGACGGATCAATCCGACTAAAGGGCCTGAGATGCTTGCGAAAGCTGCCAAATTGATCAACAAGGAAATGAAGAACGTCTATTTCATGTGGGTCGGTCCTGATGAAGGGCAGCTCACAAAGCTCCTGACTGATATAAAAGGCGAGAAGAACATGCAGTACCATCCGGCTATAAGGGAGAAGTTTTTGATAGCTGAGATGTACCAGGCTTCTGACCTGTATGTGCTTCCAAGTTATCGGGAAGGATTGCCATTGACTATCTTTGAAGCGATGGCAAGCGGGTTGCCTATTATCGCTACGCCTGTGAACGGAGTCCCTTATGAGATCAAGGAAGGTGTGAATGGGCTTTTTGTCAATTACGGCGATGTGAACGGATTGAAGAATGCCATAATGAAATTGTTGAAAGATGATCGTTTATCCAAGAAAATCTCAAGGAACAATGTCGAGAAAGCCAGGAACTATGACTGGGACTTGATTGCAGAGAGATACATGAAAGTTTATAAAGAAGCGATTAAAAATAAAGCAAAATGAAAGCTCAATACGAGGCAAGCTATCACGGACATCAGCACAAGTATTTGATAGAGAGCCCTTTCTATTACAGCTTGAGAGCTAGATTGGCGAAGAAAGATTATTTCCATAATGTCCACGACGAGAAAGTTTTTGAGTTCGGAGTCGGATTGGGGAAGAACATCGCTTTCCTGAAGAACAAGTCAGGCTATGACATCTCTAAATTCGCGAGGAAATTCTCTGCTGAGCGTGGGATAAAGGTCTATGATGACATAAAGAAAGTACCTGACAATCATTTTGACATTGTCTTGAGCGCTCATACGCTGGAGCACCTCGAAAATCCTTTCGATAACTTGCAACTTTTGAAGACCAAGCTGAAGAAGGGCGGTAAGCTGATATTGATATTGCCTGTCGAGAAGCACGGCAAGGTTCCTTTCGCTACTGATATCAACCAGCACCTGTTTGCCTGGAATTTCAGGACGATAAACAATCTGTTGCAAAGAGCCGGATTCAGGATAATTGAGAACAGGTACAACCACGGCACAGCTTATTACAAGCTGAAGTTCTTGGCCAAGATTTCCTTCTCTCTTTATGACTTGAAGACGAGACTGCTTGGGCTTTTGCTTTGTAAGAAGGAAATGATTGTTGTTTGCGAGAAATAAAATTAGGCGAAAAGACTTTCCCGCAATGAAGCAAAATGCGCTGAAGCAGGATAAACCTTGACTTTGGTGCCATCAGATTTCCCATTCTCAAACTGGACTATGGATTCAGCCATGTATTGGATGCCATCCAAGGTCCCATAAAATCGCTTCAGAAAATCATTGAAAAGGCGATTGTTTTCAGCCAACTCCAGAGATCTTTCTAAGGATTGCTGTGGGTTCTTCGCGTCTATCTCTACCCCTAGGCCGAGCCTTGCTACACCCGTGTTATCCATCAGTATTTCAGGGTCATCTTTGGAATCATACGGAGGGTACAACAAACCCATAGTAATACCATGCTCAGCAAGCATATGGACTCCCCATACAGAACTCCAGCCGGTCCTTGCAACCTGCACTCTTATTCTTGGATTCGCAATCTTGAATGGAGGATGTTTGATTCCATTATGCTTGGCGTTGAACGCATCGTCGCCTGAGTAGACCTGCAAGCCCATTTTAGCAGCGACATCATAAACTCCAGAATCGGCAAGACCCTGGATTCCTGTCAATACGACATATACCCCGTCTCTTGGCAACGGAGTTGAATCCGGTTTTGGAACATGCATGTGAGGCGGCGTGAACATCTCTGTGGATTTTCTTCTTTCCCTTGCAGGATCATATGAAAAAACTCCAGGGTCAGTCAAGAAATGCAATTTTTGATAAGCGGACGTCGCTTCGGCTAATGGTATGGCTCTTCTCATTAGCTCCTTATCCAGCGAAACTTCAGGCATTCTAGTTGCCCTTTCAAGGACTTCTGCAAAATAACCCGCGCCAGCGTTCGAATAGAACGCATTTGGATGATTTGTCGCAACCCTGTTGTTCATGCCGAATTCTATCGCTGAATCACGCAAGTCTATTTCAACATCTTCCCCTTTGATGTTCTTCAGAACTACTCTTCCTTGCTCAATCCTTCTTCTATGAGCCTCATTGGTTTGTTCAGACCCTGCCAGGAATTTCCTCAATGCTTCCTCAAAGTCGCTGCCAGTGTAGAAGACAGTTTCCAATATCCTGCCTTGCTCTATATCAAGCAATAATTCGTTTGGATGCCTTGCAAGGAAATCTTTTCCAGCTGCTTCTTCTGCAGTTTCTTTCATAAATTGGATTTGCCTAGAGCCATCTGCCTTGTCCTTGAACCTGTAAGAAGGAACTAACGGAAAAACTGCTGGCAATCTTTCTAGGCCTTGCTTTTCTCTCAAGTCATTGTAAGCTATGACTAAGTCAACCATTCTAGAGAAAGGTCCGTTGCCGTGAGCGAATGTTGTTGAGATATAACGTTGTACCATAGGATTTACGGCATTCAGAGCGTATTTAAGCCTTTCTATTGTAACCACTTTATAGGGGTATTTATAAGAAGATTTATATATTGCAAGGTTGAAAAAAGGAGTATGGTAATAGATTATAGCAAGGAAGTTCGTGAGGTCGCTGCTGCTTTAAGGGCATATCACGAGATAGAACACCGGAGCAATACATCACGAATTAATTACATGCGAGGCTTGGCAGAGGAGGATTTTCTCAGGCTTTATTCGAAGGATCTAGCTATTGGAGAACTTTTGAGGGGGCTGTTACATGCAGGAATTCAAATCAAACCCCTAGTACCTTTTGAATCTTCTGAAGGAAGTTATGACGAAAGAAAGAGGACTGTTAAGGAAGGCTCTGCAAAGGCTATATTTGATAATAATGATCTGAAAAATTACGTTGAGAGATTAGACAAACTATTCAAAGAAAGTAGACAAAAATTTAAAATGGCACAGGCACTTGGCGGTACAATCGTAGATTCAGCAGATACTGCAGTAGTAGATGGCGTTGAGACCTTGGTGCAGGTAGCAACTCCGAACAGAAAACACTTAGTTGTCTGGATTGATATAAAAGCCGTAACTTCGACACCTGATAGAACTTACGATACATACATTCCGAGTTTTGGCTTTTATGATTTTAAAAAAGAAAGAATAACCGGGTTTAT
>DATDVX010000028.1:0-4489 GCA_035289885.1 Candidatus Nanoarchaeia archaeon
ACAAGCGAACTTGTCGTCGGGTCCATGCTGTTGAAAAAGTCAGAGATAGGCTGGAGCAATCCTCCTCTTTCCTGGTACGGGTCTGAGTCCGTGGACAATGCACCAATCAATATCAAGGCAGAGACTATTATCGCCACCCACACCATCTTCCCTGCCCATACCTTGTGCTCGCCCATGAAAGTTCCTATCAATAGCAGGCCAACGATAATCACGATTATGGCAAAGGAAACTTCCGGAAGGAAAGTCTGCAATTTTATTATCAGGTAATCATTTTGCAAGAACAGCAGGCCGATTACAAAGGCGATCGCCACATTTACTTTTGAGTTATCGCCCAGGATTTTTATCTTTTCCAGCAATGCGAATGTGAGCGTGAATACCAGTATGAACGGCAGGATTATGTCAAATAGCCCTATCTCTCTCCAGTTCAGTATGATGTCATAGAGGTTCATTTTGTGCTACCCCCTGGTTTGTTTCTTCCGCTCATGACAAACCCGATGGCTCCAACGGATATCAGAAGCAGCAGTATCGATCCTCCGATAGGGCCGCCAAGCAGGGTTTTTATCGATGACCCTGTTGCTCCAAGCAACCCGAAGATGTTAAGAAATATGACAACCACTGCTATGAACACTATCACTATGAAGAACTTTGTCCAGCCCTTGAATTCCTTGCCGAAGTCCTTTATCCCTTCTCCGACGAATGTTCCTATAAGGAGCATCAGCGAGATTATCACTACTAATACAAGCATTATCTGGGGTATGCTCAGCTTTATTATCTCCACGACTTTCGTCGCTGCAATCACGAAGAATGCTATTGAGAACGCAAGCATTGAGTTGAGGTTCTTCTTCGGAACTTCATTTCCCTTGTCGTCTTTTTCAGCGCCAAAAAGCTTTGTCTTCTCAAGCACCCCGAAGACTATCGTGAAAACGAGCAGAAACGGCACTACTACATCGAAAAATCCGAATGCTCTTAAAAATTCTACAGCATTATTGAGTGGGGAAGCCATCCTTTATTACCGAGCCAAGATTACTATATAAGTATTGCGGTGATATTACGCCTCTTGAGGCTGCTCTTCCTCGTAATTAGGGACCGCGTTCTTGCTGACTATCATTATGTCGCCTATTGACTTGACGAAATTGTGCGGCACGATGACTCCTTTCGCCCCTCCAAGGATCTTGTTCAGCGCAGAATTCTTCGTGGCCCTTACTCTCCAGCCGAAAATCTTGTTTGTCGTTATTATTGATTCCTCTACGTCGCCGAAGTAATCGCCGACGTCTGTGAATACCTTCATGTCATAAACTTCGCTTACTCTTTTTATCTTTAGCATGTCATTGCCTCCCTTTTTGGGCATAGCAACGCTTTTAAAGTTTATAAAGATTACCCTCACGATGCTTAAGTATTCTAATATCTATGTTCTAGGCACTTCCCACATCGCTGTCCAGAGCATAAAGGAAGTTGAAGGAGCTTTCAGCAAGCTGAAGCCCGGGATTCTTGCCCTTGAGCTTGACGCTTCAAGGCTTCACTCTCTTCTCCACAATGAAAAGCACAAGATCCACCTGTCAGACGTCTCTAAGTTCGGCATAAAAGGCTTCATGTTCAACTTGGTGGGCGCTTGGATTGAGAGGAAGCTTGGCAAGGCCATCGGCACCAAGCCAGGCGATGAGATGAAGAAGGCGATCATGCTAGCAAAGGAGAATAAAATACCTGTCGCATTGATTGACCAGGACATCACGATAACATTGAAGAGGCTTTCATCAAGGCTGACGTGGGGTGAGAAGTTCAGGTTCATCAAGGACGCGTTGGCAGCTGGTTTCCTGAAGAAAAACAATGTGAAAATAGACCTTCACAAGGTTCCGCCTGAGAAGCTGATACGCGACCTCACCATGAAGATAAAGAAGGATTATCCGTCAATGCATCTCACTCTTATAGAGGAAAGGAACGCTTTCATGGCAAAAAATTTATATAACTTGAGCATACAGCATCCTGATAAGCTTATACTTGCCATCGTGGGCGCAGGGCATACCAAAGAAATAATAGAGATTGTAAAATGTTTGAAACAACAAAAGAAAAAATCGACTTCTTGATCGTTGTCGCTGTCCTTGGATTTGTCTTCGGTTTCGATGACGGCTCGAAGACTTTTGATTTCGGCATCTGGATATCTAACATAGTCATGATGATTGTCTTCGCTGCAATCGCTGTCCTCGTCAACCAGTTCGGGCATTGGTTCGTGGCAAGCAGGTATGGCTGCGACATCGTCTTCGGGTTGTGGATTACCCATAGGTATAACATAAGGAAGAGCGCTAAATTGAGGCGTGGATTTCCGATTGGGATATTGCTCAGCCTGATACTCACGTTGTTCTCTTCTGGCCAGGTTCCTTTCGGCGCTATCTGGACGAATAAGGTTGAGCCTAGCAGGAAGAGCCGTTTTGGAAGAAAGTACATTAGCATGAGTGATCTCGAGCTAGCGCGCATTCACGCAGCAGGCCCGATTGTCCTGGTTGTCTTCGCATTACTCTTGAAGCCGTTGGTTGATATCTTCCCCGAGATGAAGAGTTTGGCTTTCGTCTGCATGGCGTTGGCTGTCGCGACGCTCATCCCATTCCCTATGCTCGCAGGTAATCACGTGATCTTCACTTCTTTCACCCTGTGGTTCGTGGTTGTTATCTTCGTGATAGTTTCGATACTTGCCAATCTTTGGTCGAGCGGCTTGCTCGCGTTTATCCTTGGAGTGCTGCTTGCATTGATCGCGATGATAGTCCATGTTTATTACAAGCACAAGCCGTACAAGTAGTTTTAGAAGAAGAATAAGCTAAAGAAAGCTTTCTGCAACAACCATATTGCTCCGAATATCGCTAATATGCCTGAATAGAGGCCGAAGCTTCCCATCACGAGTATCAGCGCTGTTATCATGTCAACAATGCTCGCCCAGTCTCTCAGGAATATCACTGCTTTCACCGAGATTATTATGCCGATTATCAGTGACAGCTCCTTGAAAGCCTCGTACCTCACGAGATAGTGCAGCGCCGCTCCAGCTAGGTCAATCAAGCCCATTAGCCTCAGCAGCAATGCCATTGTCCTGAGTCAGCTTAGGGAAATTATATAAAGCTTGCTTATGGATTATGGGCCAAAGGGGGTTTGAGCATAAATTGGAATTGGTTGATTTCACGCCGAGGCAATATCAGGCAGATATAGTGAGAACATGCCTGGACAACAATACGCTCGTTGTAATCCCGACTGGAATCGGCAAGACTTTCATCGCTTTGCTGCTTGCTTACGAGAGGCTGAAGAAATACCCTGATTCCAAGGTGCTCATCACCGCTCCGACAAAGCCGTTGTGCAACCAGCACGTCCAGACTTTCATGAAGCACACTGACTTGAAGGATCAGGTCGTGCTTTTCACAGGCTCCACCCAGTCATCGAAGCGAGGCGATCTCCTTGAAAGCGGGAGGATAATCATCGCAACACCTCAGACCATCGAGTCTGATCTCATCAACAACAGGATTTCCCTGAATAAGTTCTCCATGCTCTGCCTTGACGAGGCTCATCGCTCTAGGATGAGATATGCGAATACTTTAGTCGCGAAGAAATTCATTGAACAGTCCCCTTATCCGAGGATTCTGGCATTGACTGCGTCCCCAGGTTCTTCGAAAGAGAGGATTGATGAGATACGCGAGAATCTTTTCATCGAGGCTGTCGAGGTCAAGACAGAAGAGGACGAGGATGTCAAGGCCCATATAAAGGAGAAGGAGATCATCTGGGAATACATCGAACTGCCGGAAATATACAAGGACATCGCGAGGCGTATCAAGAAAGTCTATCTCGAGCATGTTGAGAGATTAAGGTCATTTGGTTTGACAAAGCCAGCTGGCGTAGTGAACAAGTTTGATTTGCTGAAGATGCAGGCTTATTTCCAGCAGCAGATAAGGCAGAACAACCCATCAGCTTTCGGCGGCATCAGCCTGGTTGCCCAGATCATCAAGATGGAGCACGCAATCACTCTCATAGAAACTCAATCGCCAAGATGCTTGCAAAAATATTTCAATAAGTTGAAGATAGAGGAAACAAAAGCTGCGAAAGCAATAATGAAGTTATCTGAGATCCAGAAATCCATTGAGCTGACAGACAGGATGATAGAGAATAAAGTTCCGAATCCGAAGATGCTTCAGCTCAAGAAGATAATCACCAGCGAGCTTTCTGCCAATCCCTCCTCAAAGATTATAGTGTTCGCGAATTACCGCGACATGGTCAGCGAGATCACTGATGAATTGAAACTCGATGGTATCAAGGCTGAGAGGTTCGTCGGCCAGGCAGACAAGGCAGACAAGGGGCTGAAGCAATCCGAGCAAGTCGAGATATTGAAGAACTTCAAGGAAGGAAAATTCAACATTCTGGTCGCTTCATCCGTCGCTGAGGAAGGAATTGATATTCCAGAAGTCGCGGCGGTGGTTTTCTATGAGATGATTCCAAGTGAATTACGGAGGGTCCAGAGGTC
>DATDVX010000029.1:0-3074 GCA_035289885.1 Candidatus Nanoarchaeia archaeon
GACACCATTCGGAAGCACAGGATATTACCATTCAATAACGAGAAAGTCCTTTGAAAAAGGCATCGGAATAGCGTTCAACAATTCCACAGTGCCTGTAAAACCTCTTTTGCTGCCGGAAAATTCCGTAATCACCATAACTATAACGCGCGGCGTCGCTGAATTGACGACTGACAACGATCCGAAGACGAAGATTTTCAGGAATGGAGCATCAGTTGTCATAAGAAAGAAAAAGAAAAGCAATGCTTCGTTAGTAAGCTTAAAATAAAAAAATTAAAGCTGGCTCGTATGCTCTAGAGCAGCCTTTCTCATGTCTTCGGCTTGAGTGATGCCCCTGCCAACTATCGCATGCCATCTATCTCCAGCGACCTTAGCAGCATCCCCAATCTTTCCACCTTGCGCCACGAAGCCTGGCGCGTAGAAAACCGGTTTTGCCACACCTTCAGCCTCAACAATCTCTCGTACTTGCTTGATTACATCGGTCTTGTTGCCAGGGACGACGAAGTTACTGATTCCTGCCTGCGCAGCAATCCTGTACATCTCTAAAGCGCCTTCATCAGTTATGAATCCGCCTTCGCTTTTTGCATAGGCTGGGTGCGTCATTCTTCCGCCGACAACAACGTTCAATCCATGATCCAGTGCATGATATATCCACGCCCTTTCTGTCTCAGGACCTGCCTGCGGGAACAATATCACTGTGTCTATGCCTGCATCCTTACAGACACTTGCGAACTCCTTGCCAGTGTCAGGGATGTCAGTGCCTGCTTTCTGATGGTCATAAATTATCGGCTTAGTCGTATGCTTCCTTGCTGTCTCTACAACTTTCGGCAATCCGTGCCTAAGGCCCAATGCGAACCCAACCTTGTAAGCGCCTATGCCTTCTATGCCTGCAGTTTGCCTTACCAGCTCCTCGAACTGCTCCAAACTGACATCGCAAGCAGGGACGACACTCCTATTCCTATCAATGACCCTTTGCTCCAATGCGCCTAATGACCCTCTTACTCTCTCTGTTCCATACGCCCTCAGGTAATTTTGCATTCGACGCAAAGCCTCCCCTTCAGGCACAGACTTCAAGTATTCCATCACGTCCATCGCATTGACGACAGACACAACTCTTGTTTCGGTAGTTCTTTCGTATTCCTCGATAGCAGCCTTGCCATCAAGCCCTACTTCCATCCTATCAACTGCAATCGCCAGCAAAGGAAGCTCAAAATTCCCCATGCTCTGCAATACTTTTCTGGCCTCGTATTTAGCATCGCCTGCGGTGAAAACATCATCAAGCTGGACAATCCTTTGCCCTTCTTTCGGCGCTCGCCCGACAACCAAAGCCTTTATCCTTTCCGCAGGGGAGAGAGCTGTAGCTTCGCCATAATCTTTCGGCGTCTTCCTTGTGAAGAACCATGGAATATTCCCGCCTTTCCTATCCATGCTTATTGCCGTAGCGACTGCCAATGCGTTGCCTTTCTCAGGAATGCCATATAGCATATCGAACTCCAAACCTGAAGCTAGGATAGCGTCAGCATAAAACCCGCCTAATGCAGCAGTTGAGCTGCCATCATTGAAATCACCAATGTTCACGAACCACGGAGATAGCCTTTTGCTCTTCAAACTGAAATCTCCGCTGACGCGCAATGCGCCTGTTCTCATCAAGAAATCTATGAACTTTGCTTTGTACTCTTCCATCAATCATGCCTCCTTGATTATTATGGCATTTTCGATGTATCATAACATTTATAAATATACACTACTCAAAAAAGGTTACTAATAAAGGGGGTTTTTTGATGGACAGAAGAAAGCTCGGAAATTTTTTCGTTAGGATCTCATTAGCGATAGTTTTCCTGGTGGCAGGCCTTGGAAAAGTCGTGTACAAGGCGGCAGTGCCTTCGATTGACAGGGTAATAACATTCCTGCCGGCAGAGACATCAAGCCTGGTACTTGGAGGAGTGGAACTCTTGATCGCCTTGCTGCTGATACTTGGATTGTGGACAAGGGTGGCAGGATGGGCTGCAGCCATATTGCTTGCATGCTTCTTGATAGCAGGTAGCGTACTCGGAATGTTTGTGGCAGCAGGCTTGCTCAAGGATATAGCCTTGCTCGGGGCAGCATTGTACCTGGGATTGGTAGGAGCGAGAAGCTTCGCCATTGATGCAAGAATGCCGAAAGAATAAACTTCTTTTCTTATTTTTTTAAAATTTAAAATAAAAAAGATTATTTTATCTTCAACGCTTTCTTCAAGGCGTCCTCGTCGAAGCCGACTATGACATCTTCGCCAATCTCTATGACCGGGACGCCGCGCTGGCCTGTCATCTCGACCATGTGCTTCGCAGCCTTCATGTCCTCTGCCACGTTGTAGTCCTTGAACTTCACCTTGTTCTCAGTGAGCCATTCCTTAGCCTTGTGGCACCATGGGCACTGAGGCGTCGAATAAACTTTCACATCTGTCATCTTTTTATCACCCGCAAAGAAAACTTTAACATCTATTTAAAAATCTTTTCCTTCAGGAAAACCCGAGCCTGATGATGCCCTTTCCGACCAGGATAAGCACTATCCCCAGGAATACCATTATCAGGCCAGTTGCCAGGCGCATCCATTTCCGAGCGCCCTGCTTCCATTCCTTGATAGCCTTGATATTCCTTCCGAAATAGACAAGGAGCATTATCACTATCAAAGGCAGGACAAATATGAAGTTGTAGAAGACAAGAAGCCAGAATACACTCCAGGAAAAGCCAAGCTTGGCAAGCAAGGTTGTTATTGCAAGGTACGGGCCACCGGTGCAAGGCAGTTCAACTGCAGCGACGAAAATCCCGAGTACTATCGCGCCTGGAATCGAGGTATGCTTCACGAATTCCTTGACTTTCTCGACTTTCGAGGCAGGAATCATCAGGGAGAAGCCCTTGCCGTACCACCAGAAGTCCTTTATCTCAATCAAACCTAGCAGAATCACCAACCCTCCGACTATCACGCTCAAAGGCTCAGCTATGTTCAGCTTCTGTATGAAGAACAGCAAGCCGAAGCCTGCAATTAAATACGTTATGAATACCGCAAGGATGTATATCGACCCAACCATCAAAAGCTTG
>DATDVX010000030.1:0-10544 GCA_035289885.1 Candidatus Nanoarchaeia archaeon
TGAGGCAGCATTACAACACGATCCGCCTGTACACGAATTGGGTCAGGCCATACCTCAGGAACATACAGAGGTTGCAGATGGAAGGTCGTTCATTGTCTGATTCTGAATTAGTGACTGCATTCGAGACATCGAAAGTTGAGCTTGAGCTTTTAGGCGTATACACTAAATATCGCAGGGACATCTATTCCCATTACGAGGAATGGACTCCGTTCAAGAAGTATTTCCCTGTGATCAGGCTTCGCGTCAATTTCGTTTCAATCCCGCAGATGGTCTTCCAGTCAGAGTACCAGCGCGGCCCTATACACGCAGGCAAGACAACCATAATAATGGAAGGGTATGTTTCCACGAAGAAACAGCTTGATGAATACATTAAGTCTGTCCAGGAAGAGGATCTGGAATTGCTGTCAAGCCTGTTCGAGGTGATGGACGCCATGAAGGACGATATGAAGAAATACCTCGAGGAAGCAGGCGAGAAATTCACGCTTTTCGATGCAGCCCCGAAGGAAGCGACAAAAGAATCTGTCTTCGATCCTTTCAAGGCAGCTTTCTCAGGCTTCAAGGGCATCTTCTCAATGTTCGCTCCAGGAAAGAGCTCTTCAGACGAGGTAGGCTATCCAGAGGAGAAGTCCAAGGCAGAAGGCATGGCTGGAGCATTAACCTATCGTTTCTATTACGTCTTCAAGAAATCGCAGCGCTACGTCACAGAGTAAGTGTTTTATACTCTCTTAGCTTGTTGTTCTTTATGAAGAAGAAGGAACTCAATCTGGAAGCCATAGTGGACAATCTCAACAAGCTGGAGAAATCAAAGAAAGCGGAAAAAGCAGCTGAGAAGCCAGTTGAGAAGAAAGCAGAGATAAAGGAAGTCCAAAAGCCTGTAGAAGCAAAGAAGATCACGAAGGAAATAGCTGATCAGGACTGGAAAAAGGTCGGTTCCATGCTGTTCAGCAGGCCAATCCATGTTGATGATGAGACTGATCCAAAGTCATTGCCAAGGCGTGTTTCAAATGAGCCAGCAGGCCAGCTTGAGTCTGGGCTTGCATCAGCTCCTCAATCTCAGAAACCTCCAGCAGATGACAGCCAGGCGAAATACCTTCCAGCCAATACAGATGACAAGGGCCAGCCATATCTTATCCAGGGTTATCAGCCGAAAAGATACGAGGACCAGGCTTCGCAATCAGAATCTTCAAGGTTCAGGCTTCAGCAGCACGAGCATACTGCAATGGAGAGGATCGAGCAGGACGCTCTTTCAGCATCAACTCCAGGCAGCGGCATGCGCATGGCTCTGGAGGAAAACCGTGCTTCCACCCAAAAATATAAAAACAGGCAGAGCAAATAGTTTTATTCATGGATTCAGGCATCGATTACTGGGAATCATTGAAGTACGCAGGCAAGGAACAGCCTCTGGACATACCTTCTAACCGAGTCGGAATCTCCAGTGGTCTAGGGGACATAGACGTTGCCTTGAAGAAGAATATTTTCTTCGGAGTTTCTCATCTTGAGCTTGGCTTCATGCACGGCTTGGGCGCGAAAGGCTCTAGATTGTCCAACGCCATGGGTGTTCCTGAAAGCTTTGGCAAGGAAGAGCGTGAGTCCTTCCGCCAGTTGGCGAAGATAAACGAGGTTGACTTGTCCATCCATACAAGCCCGAATGCAGTGAGCTCTGTCTCAGGCATGGGCCGTGGTGGCTTCACGAAAGAGCAGAAGGAGCAGGTCTACAACGATGTCAGGATGACAGTTGACTTCGCCGCAGATGTAGCAAGGGGAGGCCCGGTTGTTGTCCATATTGGAGAGGCTCCTCGTCCATTGCATAGCATAGAGGGCGGAAAATTCAAGCTTCATGAGACCGAGCAAGAGGAGAAGAAATACCTGGTTGTCGATCAAAGAACCGGCAACATTGTGACAGAGGGAATCGGTGACAAGACGGTTTTCTACGAGCCTGTTGCAAAAATCGATCCGAAGACAGGCAAGCCAGAAGAGATAGTCAACCCTGTCACAGGGACAAGAATCACAGTGTACGAAGAGGAGGATTCTGTCAAGCATACACTCAGAGTCCAGCCTATCACTTTCAAGGATTTCAAGACAAACCCAGACAACGCTTCAAAATATCATTTTAACATCGGCGAGGAGGAGACTGCTGCGCTTGCATTCGTCAAGGCCCAGCTTGAGAACCAGAAGAGGAATGTCGCAGGTAGCGCAGAGGAATACGAGCGATTCTACCATGTCTTCACTGAAAACATAAAGGCGGCAAAGGATCGTTACGAGTATCTTGATAAAATAGTCAAGGCTCCTCGCCCGGAAAGCGAGAAATGGAAGATCGCTGATTACCAGAGGGAATACGACAAGCTCAGGGAGGAGATGATCGAGTTCGAGAAGAGGGCTAAGTACGGTTATGAGAACGCAGCTTACGCGCAAGGCCAGGTCAAGAAGATCGAGCAGCAGATAGATGACTTGCGCACTGTCACAGATTACAGCCGTGGAGAGGCAGCTGACAACCTCGCAAGGATGGCTGTTTATGCTTACAGGAAAGAGAAGAACATGGGCCTTGAAAAGCCGTTGTTCATCGCGCCTGAAAATTACCAGCCTGAGATGTACGGCGGCCATCCGCAGGAATACAAGAAGCTGATCTTAGATGCGCGCAGCCATATGGTCGAGAGGTTGGCGAAGGAAGGCATTGACGAGGATGAGGCCAAGAAAATCGCGAAAGATCACATCAAGGGAACTTTCGACACAGGCCACGCTAACATGTGGAGAAAGTATTTCCAGGACAAGGATCCGGACGGCAAGAACTTCGACAAATGGTTGGTCGACCAGGTCGGCGACTTGGCGAAGGAAGGCGTCATAGGCCATATACATCTGACAGACAACTTTGGTTATGGCGACGAGCATATCTCAATCGGCGAAGGTAACACTCCTACACAGGACATCATAAAGAAATTGAAGGAGAAAGGCTATGAAGGGAAGTTCATCGCAGAGCCAGGCAACCAGCCGCAGGGCCAGATACACAAGGTATGGACCACTGCTTTAGACATGGCAGATACTCCAATCTATTCCATAGACCGCACTCCTGTAAGATGGACCAGCATCGAAGGGAGCTATTTCGGAAGGACTTACTCGCCTACATACATCGTTGGGGACACAAGGCCTTCAGAAGAATGGACTTTGTGGTCCGGCGTGCAGCTGGAATGATTCTAAGCCTTATTTCAGGTCTTTTTTCAATGGAAATAGTATATATACTTTTATAGTAATATTTATATATACCAAAACATGGTTTATTTAGCTTAATGGGCAACAGAAGCAAGCTCCAGTTTCCGAACGGCAAGCAGTTCATGGCAACCTTGCCCAAGGCCTTGATTGACGCGAAAGGCTGGAAAAAAGGCGACGTTCTAGAGTTTATACTTGACAATAACGGGAATATAGTTCTAAGGAGAGCCAAAAAATGAGGCTCAAATTCCTGTTGTTGGCTCTTGCATTCTTGCTCATCCCTCTAGTCCATGCAGAGAATATCACAGGCGTTGACGGCATGGCAGTCTTCATAGACTCATCGCCAGGAGACAGGATAAATTACTCAATCTGGAACAGGTCAACTGCTTCTTTCGGCAGCAACATCACATCATTGGATCTTGGCACTGATGTTAAATGGGCAGTCCTCAGGAGCAATCCGGTGAGGAATGAGTTCCTTCTATTCACGCAGGATACAAATGACGATGCAATAGTACAAATCTACAACAGTTCATCATGGGCAAGCCAGCTGAATGTCTCGTTCGACACAAAGTCAAAGGACACGAGGCAGATTGACGCAGCCTACGAATCCATTTCAGGCGACGCAATAATTGTTTATGAGACATCGAAATCCAATGACAAGCTGTTCGGGTTCAGGACATGGAACGGCGCTTCATGGAGCGGCGAGACAAACATCACGACTGCTCTTTCCTCTGAAGAGCTCACATGGGTCCAGGCTATTCCGAATCCCTCAAATGACAATGTCATGCTGGTGGTGCACAATGATGACGAGGAATTGTATGCCATCCTATGGAACGGCACATCGATTGTCAATGATTCGAATGTTTCAATAACGCAGACATCGACATCTGACCGCGAGCATTTCGCGTTTGCATGGGAATCCCTGAGCAATGACGGTTTGCTTGTCTATGGCAATGGCTCCTTGCAGTCAAGCGAATTCGCATACAGGACTTTTGCTTCATCTGGCAATTCCTGGAGTTCAAGATCGACTATGCTCAGCCTGGATATGAATGATATCGCATACATCTCGCGACTCTGTTCTGACCCGACATCCGATTACATAGGCTTCATCTCGCAGAGTAGCGATGATGACATCAACATAAGGGTCTGGAACGGGACTGGCGTGGAAAGCTCCCCATCGCCTCTAGCAGAGGATACAACTACCGAAATGGATTCAGATGATGGCTCCGTGAACCTCGATTGCGCGTGGGAAAAATCCGGAAACCAGGCATTATTCGCCTTCACTGATTACAACTCGACATCAGACCACAAGATATCTTACATAACCTACGACAAGTCATTGTATTCTGCTTCAGACATAGAATCAGCTGCGTTCAGCGCGAACATCTCCTCAGGTAGCGAGATCACGTACCTCGATCTGATTGCAAACCCTGTCCAGGATGACATAATGGCAATCACTCTCGACGATGACAAGGATATCCGCGCGATTAGGTGGGATGGATCATCCTTCAACAGCACAATCTTCGTCTTGACAACAGACGCGGAATGCAGCGACACCGATTCCCAGTGCGGAAGCTTTGCATGGAGAATGCATTACTCTGATGCTGCGCCTCCGGAAATCTCTCTCTTGACTTTCTCGCCGAATCCAGTGAATGCCAATTCAACAGTATACATAAACGCGACAATAACAGACAGTACTTCCGTTAGCTCGGCAATCCTTCAGGTGAACTTTTCCAACGGAACCTTCACAAATTACTCTTCGACTGCAATCGGCAGCATGTATTACAACAGTTCGGTCACAACCAATTTCCTTGGCAATGCAAGCGCAAAGTGGTTCGCCAATGACACTCTCGGGAATTACAATGTTTCAGAGATAGTTTCATTCGCAGTAGACGATTCAACAAGTCCGTCAATCACATCTCTTATCTCCTCTCCAAATCCGGTAATCGCCAACCAGACTGTTTATGTGAACGCTACAATAACAGATGATTCTCAGCTTTCAACAGTTATCTTGCAGGCCAACTTCACGAACGGCACTTTCACTAACTATTCTGCTTCAAACATGTCAGGCAATTATTTCAATTCATCCATCACGACGAACCTTGTTGATAACATCACGATAAGATTCTTCGCTAACGATACTCATGGAAACGCAAACAGCACTGAAACATCATCATTCTCAGTCAGGAGCATCTCGGATACAACGCCTCCTTCAATCACTATCCTCTCTCCATTGAACAACACGAACTTCACTTCAACTCCGATTGAATTCAGCTTCAACGCAGTGGATAATTCCCTGTCTTTGAACTGCTCCTTGCTGTTGGATGGCTCAACAAACTCGACAAGCTCCGTTTCTAACAACTCCAACTCGTCATTCTCGATTTCAAGCATAGCAGACGGGAATTATTTCTGGAAAATAACCTGCACAGACGCAAGCTCCAACCAGAATTCCAGCGGAATAATGAATTTCTCGAAAACAACTGAATCCGCAGGCTCAGGCTCTTCAGGTGGCGGAGGTGGAGGTGGTGGAGGAGGCAATAGTGGCGGCGGAAGTAGGAGTTCAAGCTCATCAAGCTCATCTTCCTCAGGAAGTTCAGAAGGATCATCATCTTCAGTTTCATCCAGTTCATCCTCTTCAGGTGATTCATCAGGAGATTTAGGCGCTTCATCAGGAAGTTCCGAGTCAGCATCATCGCTGTCATCGCCTTCAAGCACGAGGATTACCGGTGCGGCAGTCAATCCAGTCGGTATTTACACTGGCATGGGCATGATAGGCATGTCCTTCGTGACAATGGCATGGGCAATCGTGCTGATGAGGAAAATCGCAAAGCGAAAAAAAGATTCTCTCAATCTACAGCCACAAGTCTATCCTGCAAATGCAAGGAAGCTCTATGTCCATCCAGTCTCTGCATCCCAGATTCCAGCAGCGAAATCTGAAATCCTGGAAAAGAAACCGGAGCCAACAAGGATTGCATTCAACGAATTGAAGCATTACTTCCCTCAGACATTGGGAAATTCAAGAAGTTACAATCCAGTGAACCTCGCTCCAAGCGCTGCCCCAAGGCACTCAACAGTTTCAGAGAGCAAGAGGCAGGCAGTCTATTCAATGCTCGACGAGATGGGCATTTATACTGGTCAAGAAAAGCCTGTTCCTAGGCAAGAGACCAGGCAAGTAATCAAAAAAGCAATCACTCAGCAATATCCGGCGATTTCTAAGTCAGCCAAGGAAGACATGCTGTCCAGGTTGAAGAAAGCGTATTCGTAAAACTTATATGGCAAATTCACAGAGGAAATGAGCAATGGGAAAGTCAATCGGAATAATAGCGATAAAAGGCGGCGTCGGCAAGACATCATGCACGGCCAGTTTGGGCGCTGCGCTTGCCTATCAGTTCGGCAAGAAGGTCCTTCTTGTTGACGCGAATTTCTCAGCGCCTAACTTGGGATTGCATTTTGGCTTGACAGATCCAAAGAAGACAATACATGATGTTCTTTCCGGCTCAGTCCCGGCATCTTCAGCGATACATTGCTACAATGGCAATCTCCATTTGATCCCGGCAAGCCTAGTTTCCAATAGGATAAATCCACATCAATTGAAGCAGAAGCTTGCTCAGATCAAGGATGATTATGATGTCATTATGCTTGATTCATCTCCTAATCTGAACGAGGAGATGCTCTCCACAATGCTTGCCTCTGATGAGTTGTATGTTGTCACAGCTCCTGATTATCCCACTCTCTCAACGACATTGAGGGCTGTGAAGCTTGCGAAGGAGCGCGGCACGAAGATAAAAGGCCTGATAATCAACAGGATAAAAGGTAAGAGCTACGAGCTTAGCTTGAATGACATCGAGGAGGCTGCAGGCGTTCCAGTGATAGGCGCTTTGCCAGAGGATGATTCCCTGCCAGAGGCTGTGTCCAAGACTATTCCATTAGCTTACTTCAACCCGAAGTCAAATGCCAATTATGAGTTCAACAAGATAGCTGCTGCCATGATAAACCAGCCTTACAAGGATAACAGGCTTGGTTATAGGCTGAAGAAGGCTTTCGGGAAAATCGGGAAAGAAGAGCTCAACCGCGATGCTCTGCGCTTTTCAGGGAATAGCAATATTTAAATAACTTGGAATTCGAGGTTATCAGCAATGGATTTTGATGTGAAAAAGAGGGACCAAAAAAATATTTCTCTGTACAAGAAGGAAGATTTCAAGCTCGCGATGGAATTTTCCAAGCTTATGTACAGGGAATTCGGTCCTTTCATAAGGGCATTGGTGCTTTTCGGCTCAGCAACGCAGAAGCCCGCTCATCGCGCCAATGATGTAGATATTCTTGTCATAATAGACGATGTGAAGTTCAAATTGACGCGCCCATTGATAGAGACTTACAGGATAATCGCTGCCAAGTGCATTTCCGAGGTTGATCCTAAGAGATTGCACATCCAGTCAATGCGCTTCACGAGCTTCTGGGAATTTGTTCGCGCAGGCGATCCAGTCGCTATAAACATTTTAAGATACGGAGTTTCATTGGTGGACACTGGTTTCTTCGATCCTCTTCAGGCTTTATTGGATCAAGGAAGGATCCGTCCATCAGATGAGTCTGTCTGGACTTACTTCACTCTGGCTCCAGCCTCATTGACCCGGTCGCAAGAGAGATTGTTGGCAGCTACAGTTGATCTTTACTGGGCTGTGATTGATTCAGCTCATGCTGTCCTGATGAACAACGGTTTGATGCCTCCATCTCCTGATCATGTCGCTGACATGCTTGAGAAGACTTTGGTTGCTCGTGGCCATGTAAAGAAGAGGTATGCGGAGATAATGCGGGAATTCTACTCATTGTACAAGGGCATACTCCATAGGGATGTCAAGGACATCACCGGTCGCCAATACGATCGCTACAAGGAATTATCGCAGGAATTCGTTGACGGTATGAGAGAATATATAGAAAGGGAAAAATAATTAATTATTCACAGAGTAATTGATAAACTGCTATCAAGTATCGTTACTTTTCACCTTTAAGGTAATTTCTCATCTCTTCTCTTGTTAAAGGTGCCATATTGATTCTTCTCTTAGAATCATTTGAGTCATATGTCCTATAGCCAGTTCCATCTTTCTTTACCATGATTACTTCTATATCCATGTCTTTGCTATCGTATACTACCCTTCTCGCTGCTGGAACTATACCGTCTCTTTCTCCAGTTTCTTGTGTTACGATTTCATTAGGATTATCAGGCAGTCTATAATGTCTTTGTATTACAATTCTCTCTATTTGCGAATCTGCATTACCGCATCCGCTAAACGCCAACGCAGCTAATCCGCCTATCGCTAAACTTTCTAATAGTTTGATCATTTTGATTTTCCTCCGTATTTCATGAAATAAAAAAATAAGTTTTACTCCTCGCCGAGCATGTCGTCGATGGTGCCTGTTCTCATTGCTCTGCTTGCAGCACCTCTTGCAGCTTTTCTTGGGCCTTCTATCAGATCGTAGAACATCTGTGGAAGAGTTGCTCTTACTAATCTAGGGTCTAGCTCGCTTGCTCCATATCCTTTTGCTTTCGCAATGAGCTCAGCAGCAAGTTCATCCTTGTCCTCTTCTGTGAGCCCAGCTATGTAGAATCCACTCTGAGCTTGTTCGACATTTCCTCTGGCTCTTCCTGCAAGCGCTGCTATGCCTTCGCCTGCCTTTGAGCTGATGAATGTATGCCTTATCTGGTCCAGCGTGAAACCAAGCCTGTTCTTTATTCTTTGGTCTTCCTCAAGTCTTGCAGCGCCCCTGGCGAAAGGATTACTTTCATCATAAGTCGTGGTTATTCCCGAGAACTTCATCAATAGTTCTGCAGCTCTTGCATAGGCCTTGTCTGCGGCTTCCTTCCTTTTTGCCTCGTCAAATCCTGCAAGTCCGCCTGCAGCTTTCTTCCCTGCAACGTATTCTTCCAGGAAAACATCTCCTACTTCCTCATCAACTTTAAGATCTCTTACGGCCTTGTAGGCCGTGTCTAGAACGCTTGCTCTTGGTGTTGGTGCTGGCATTTTATTTTTCCTCCGAGTTCATGTTTTTTGAATATTAGGTGAGAATCTTAAAAGGAGGTTAATCGAACGAGGGGATGTGCTATCCTCCTTTTATGTCATCTCATAGCCAAGCTGATGTATAATATAGTATTTAAACCTTTCTATATTTGTTACTCTCTAGTGGTCACTTATAAGCTTAACGAAAGCGTATTAAGCCTGCAAACCCATCCCCTCTTTCATGAAAAAAACACTTGTTAAAAGATGGCTGAAAGCAGGCCTGATAACAGACCAGGCCCTTCTTAAGGCCTTTGAGAAAGTGCAGAGGGAGGACTTCATGCTGCCCGAATACATGGAAAGCGCTTACATGGACACTGCCTTGCCAATACTCGCAAACCAGACAATATCGCAGCCTACCACAGTCATGATCATGATACAGGCTCTTGAGCTTAAGGAAACAGAGAAGGTCCTGGAGATAGGCTCTGGCTCAGGCTATAACGCTGCCTTGATGGCTGAAATGGTGAAAAAAGGCAGGATCTACACGCTTGAAATAATCTCTGAACTGGCAGACTTCGCCAAGAAGAATCTCCAGCCTTACGGGAATGTCGAGGTTATCCTGTCTGACGGCAGCATCGGTTTGAAGGAGAAAGCTCCATTTGACAAGATAATAATCACAGCAGCGTCTCCAAGGATTCCTGATACTTTATTGAAACAGCTTAAGATAGATGGCATAATGGTAGTGCCTGTCGGTTCCCAATTCCATCAGGAGATGCTTGTAATAAGGAAGAGAAAGGAAAAGCTTGACATAAAGAATCTCGGCTCTTTCATGTTCGTTCCTATGAAAGGAAAAGAAGGTTATTGAATAAGAAAAATCTTTACTGGGCTTTCACTTCAATTGGCTTATGGATTATCTTTTCGGTTTTTACCACATAATGTCCAGGCAATCTAGGCCTTGCTGAATCCATGGCTTTTCTTGCGATTTCAATTCCGCCCTGTTCCACATCAGCTGACATGACTACCTTGCCTGCTTTTGTCTGCGCTGCTAGTCCTACCGTTGTCCCGAAGGAAAGCTGCATTCCTGTACTCATACGGTCGGCACCTGCTCCTGTAAGCATCCTGTTCTCTCGCAGTACATGGTGAGGATATAGCCTGACTTTGAAAAGGTAGTTTGCCCCCAATCCTTTTTCCAGGCTTCTGTTGACTATCTGCCTCGCGCTTTCAAGCGCGTTGTGCCTTATCTGCAAGGCATCTTTTGCTTCCAAGGTTATCCTGAACTGGAATTTCTTCTTCGGATCGCCGAGCTCGAACCTGCTTACCTTGCAAGCTGGTACCGCCTTTATGAACCCTTTT
>DATDVX010000031.1:0-2572 GCA_035289885.1 Candidatus Nanoarchaeia archaeon
AACGACAGGAAGCGAGGCAACCAGGCTCCTCCATTAGGCACTTGTCCTGTGAAGAAGCAACCAGCCACTAACCAGGCTTCTGGAAAACCTAGCAACTGCTATGAAACTTACATGGAAGGCCACAGGGAATACCAGTACGGAAAGAAGACATGGGACCAGTGGAAAGCCGAGACAAAAGGAGTATGCCAGACACAGACAGCTGAGCCACCTAAAGGCGGGAATTGCGTACACCTGTTTGAGCAGATTGCAGGCAATGACAAGAAGTGGCTTTGCTGGTATAATTAAATCCTTTCAGACTGCCAATATTCTCTAAGTGATTCTATCTTATTGCCTTTAACTTTGATTATCGCGACTTCCCTGATGTGAATTCTTGCCTTTTCAATGTTGCTGTAGAAAGAGGCGTCCCATTCGGCTATTATCATATCATCGCAAATATAATAGTTCAGCAATTTGAACTTGATATTCGATTGCTCCTCGACAACTTTTGATTTCCAATATGTGCCTATTTGCGAATGACCTTTGAATGGCTTTTCGAATATTCGCTCATGATAAATGCCGTCTTTGTGAAAAATGCTTAGAATCATATATATATCTTGGTTTACCCATGCATTACCATATGTTTTGAGAATCTTCTTGGCTATTTTCTCGTCGACCATTCAAAACTACAAAGGAATTCCTTATATAAGGCTTATGAAACCGCAAACTTTCCGGATTTTTGCCAGCAAGTCTTATTAAAACTAATTTGCTAGAAACTTTCAAAGGAGGTTCCGAAAAGGTTATATATGATGTAAGACGTTTCTTACCTTATGATAAACCTAGGAATAACCAAGATGAGCTCGAAAGGACAGATAGTAATTCCTGCAGACATGCGGAAAGATTTCAAGGCTGGCGACAAGCTGATAGTCATCCAAGTCAAAGACCAGATGCTGCTGAAGAAAGCCAGCGCCTTTGACAAGAAGCTTGCTGAAGACCTGGAATTCGCACGTCGCACTGAAGAGGCGTACAAAAGCTACGAACGCGGCGAGTTCAAGACCATGAGCGCAAAAGATTTCTTGAAAAAGCTCAAGTCATGGTAGAAGTTACGCATAGCGATCATTTTGAGAAGATAGTAGGAAAAATTTCTGACAAGATGCTCAAGACAAAGGTAAAAAAGCAAATTAAGAAGATAATAGCTAATCCAGAAATAGGCAAGTCTATGAAAAATGTGCGCAAAGGGACTAGAGAGGTTTATATCCCCCCGTTCCGCCTTTCTTATGAATATTCAAAAGATGAGAACAAAATAATATTTTTAGACTTCTATCACAAGGACGAACAATAAAAAAAGAAAAAAGAAATTTTATTCTTGCTTCCTGCTGATAGCCCATGTTCCAGGCCCGAATGCCGATATCACCAATAATCCTACGATTACCAGCATGTTCCTCTCGACATTTGCGCTGAAGCCTTCGCTCAGGTGCACTCCGAATATCGCGACTAGCATCACGACTATCAGTGCGTAGCTCGGCCATCTTGTCCACAGTCCAAGAAGCAATAGTATCGCTGAAGCGACTTCGACTACTGCAACGATTGGCCCAAGGAATCCAGGGAATCCCATTCCTTCGAATGCTCCCATGACTCCGCTAGGGAAGCCTATGAACTTTGGCAACCCGTGCACCAAGAATATCGCCGCAATCGCCAGTCTAAGCAACAATAAGCTTATTCCTTTGAAATTAACCACTGTTATTACCTCCTTCTAGGTTTTTGTTCTCCTTTACAAAGAAAATATGTTAATAAACGTTTCCTTTGGGAAAGCTGACGAATTTGTTGTCTTTTATGTAAAATCTCCAGTCCAGGTCATTCCCTTTCGAAATCCCGATTCTTTTCGCCGATATTACCTCAGAGTCCTTGAAATTCCTGTGATGAAGCACCTTTATCTTCCAATTGACAGGCGTGTTGTTCAAGGCTTTTGTTATTTTCAAGGCATCGCAGAGTTTTCCAGGGCCTGAAGTAAGGTTATGAATGTTGCCATTGTTCCTATTCTTCTTCATTTTCTCGATTCCTTCCAGAGGTTCCATCGCTCTTATAAGTACCGCTCCAACATCTCCCTTGTTCGTCGTGATGTTCAGGCAATAGTACATGCCGTAGATGAAATATATGTAGAACTTGCCATGCGTCTTGAGCATTATCTCGCTTCTTGGAGTCAGCTTGTAAGCATGCGACGCTGGATCTTTCTTGTAAGCCTCTGTCTCGACGATCATTCCTTGCATTCCATTGTAAGATATTACTTTTCCAAGCAATTTCTTGGCGACGTCAACAGCATCCTGCTCGAAGAATTTCTTGCTGACCTGCTTCATAAGCTAAATGCGAAAATCAGGATGTTTATTAAGTATATGCTTGAGCACACCAGGCAAAAGTTCTTCTGCTTGAAATAAGAGATGTACGCCAGGTAAAGCGAGGCAACAACCGCTATTGCGCTGAGATACAATATCAGTTCTTTCTGGAAGTACATAGTGGCCGCGAAGATTATGACGTAGAAAGCTAGACCATAGATAGGGTTAGGCAATCCTGTCAACGCACCTTCCTTGCTCAAGAAGGC
>DATDVX010000032.1:0-4429 GCA_035289885.1 Candidatus Nanoarchaeia archaeon
GAGGATGCTGACATAACAATCATCGAATTCTCTGATTACCAGTGCCCATTCTGCGCAAGGTTCTACACGCAGACACTGCCTCAGTTGAAATCAAATTACATAGACACAGGCAAGGCCAAGCTGGTCTTCAGGGACCTGCCATTGCCATTCCATCCGAATGCCAGGCCAGCAGCAATAGCAGCTGAATGCGCAGCAGAGCAGGGCGGAGATTACTTCGCTTATCATGACAAACTGTTCACGAATGTTGACACATGGTCAGGAAGCGCTGACGCTTCAACCCAGTTCACGGCTTATGCGAAGGATCTCGGATTGAACGAGGCTAAGTTCAAGAGCTGCCTGTCAGACACGAAGATTGCAGCAGAGGTTGATGCAGACGCAGCTTACGCAAGCACTGTCGGCGCATCAGGAACCCCTACATTCTTCATAAACGGAAGGATATTGGTCGGAGCACAGCCATATGCGGCATTCCAGCAGGTCATCGAGCAGGAACTTAGCAAGTAGTATCCTGTGCATTTCTTTTTTTCTTCTATTGCTAGCTATAGCTGGCTGCTCTTCCAAGGAAACAGGAAGGGTTTACATAGACAAAGTCCAGCCAAAAGTGCAGGAAGATGCTGTTGCATCGAACTTCACGCCTGTCCCGTTGATTGACGAGGGAGATTATTCCCTTGGGGATGAGAATGCCCCTGTGGTGATGATTGAGTTCTCTGATTACCAGTGTCCTTTCTGCAGGGAGTTCTACATCAAGAAATTGCCCAAGATCAAGGAGGATTACATAGACACAGGCAAGGTTAGGTTTATATTCAAGGACTTCCCTTTAGTTGATGTGCATGAGAATTCATTGATGGCATCGCTGAGCGCCAACTGCGCCGGTTCCCAAGGGAAGTACTGGGAGATGCACGACCTGCTTTACGAGAAGGTCGAGAAGTGGAACACGGATAATGCTAAAGAGGACTTGACGAAGCTCGCTTCTTCGCTCGGCCTTGACAGGGAGAAGTTCATCGCATGCATCTCGACAGCATCGAACGTCGACGAGATAAGCGAGGACATCCAGAAAGGCAGGATGGCAGGGGTTAAATCAACGCCTACATTCATAATCAACAGCAAGAGGATAGAGGGTTCCCAGGCTTACGCTGATTTCCAGACTGTGATAGAAGGTGAGCTTGGCAGTGAGTAGCGTCATAAGGTTCGTGTTTCTCCTTGCATTGCTTATGGCTTTGTATTTCGGCTGCCAGTACATCTCCGACCCTGAAGGTTTCGAATCACCGACAGATATGATAGGTGGAGAAAATGATAGTGTCAAGGAGATAAGCCTCTCGATATCAGATTCAAAGCTTAGCCGTAATTCAATCAGCCTCAAGCAGGGCGATGTGGTTTCAATCGCTGTCAAGAGCCTTGATTATGATTATGAGGTAGGCGTCGAGGAATTGGGTTTCATTCTTGACATCCCTGCAAACAATGAGAGCTTCATGAGGTTCACAGCAGAATCCCCTGGAAAATACAAGATAAGCTGCTTGAGCCCGTGCAACGGGGTTGTTCTCGGGGAAATAATCGTAGAGTAAGATGCTGAAGAACTCACTTATCATTCTGCTGCCGTTCGCTATATTGTTCGGCAGCGTTTATTATGTCGCATTTGACCTAGATTTCCATGAGCTGGAGTTCAACAGGACAGGTGTTTCACAAGCCTATGGAAATGACTTCGCAATGAATCTTTCCTCTAATCTCCTGAATTATTACAGTGATGAAGAGCCTTTGAACGAGTCTTATTACACTGAGAAGGAAATCTCCCATCTTGAAGACGTGAAAGCCTTGAGCAAGGAGTTCCTTGCCGCTATAATGGTTTCAATCATCTTGCTGGGCTTGTCTGTCTACATCAATAGATCCTCCGCCTTGAAGCCGCTGATGCTGGGCTCAATCCTTCTGATAATCATGGTTGTAGCGCTTTCAATCGTGGACTTCAGTGTCTTGTTCGAGGAATTCCATCTGGCTTCTTTTGACAATGATTATTGGCAGCTGAATCCAGACGAGCATATCCTTGTGAATGTCTTCACTTTCGAGTTTTTCAAGGACCTTTTCACGAGAGCTGCGTTCATTTCGATGATAATCGCGCTTCTTTCTCTTCTTGCCTGCATTATCGCCATTCAAAAAAAGTCAATAAAGTTTAAAAATCAGCTAAGCTGATTAAGTCGCATGGATTCTTATTACCAGCTTGGCGAGAAAGAGGTTTTGCGTCTTCTCGCTTCTTCCGAGACAGGCTTGTCATCAGGCGAGGCAAAGGATCGGCTTGAGAAACACGGTCTCAATGAGCTCGTCAAGAAAAGGAGGACCAGCATCTTCAAGCTTCTCCTCAACCAGCTACGTAGCATCGTCGTGTATATTCTTCTCGCTGCTCTCGCGATATCAATCCTGACAGACCAGTTCCTTGATGCTACAGTCATAGGAGCGATACTCATACTCAACACTCTCCTGGGTTTCATCCAGGAATTCAAGGCTGAGAAATCAATCGAGGCCCTGCAGAGGCTCTCCACTCCTCTGTGCAATGTGATGCGCGACGGGAAGATAGTCACGATGCCTTCAAATCTCCTTGTTCCAGGCGATGTTATTCTTCTTGAGGCAGGCAACAGGATCCCTGCAGACTGCTATTTGCTTGAGGCGTTCAACCTGAAGGTAGATGAATCAGCCCTGACAGGCGAGTCAGTCCCGTCAAAGAAGAATGTTAGTATGATAAACAAAATACTTCCTGTAAGCGAGCAGTCAAACCTGGTCTTCTCGGCGACAACAGCGGTCTATGGAAGGGCTAAAGCCATTGTCATCAGGACCGGCATGTCAACTGAAATAGGCAAGATCGCGGATTTGGTCCAGCAGGAGAAGCAGCACGAGACTCCATTGCAGCACAAGCTTGAGAAGTTCGGCACTATCCTCGGAATAGCAACTATCCTGATATCTGCATTGATATTGGTGGAAGGTTTGCTTGAAGGGCAGCCTTTGTTCGACATGTTCCTTGTAGCTGTCAGCCTGGCAGTGGCTGCGATTCCAGAAGGCCTGCCTGCAGTCGTGACAATATGCCTCGCTATAGGCGTCAAGACGATGGTTAGGAAGAACGTCCTGATAAGGAAGTTGTCCTCTGTCGAGACCCTCGGCTCCACAACAATAATCTGCTCTGATAAGACCGGAACATTGACTTGCAACCAGATGACAGTAGAGAAGATATACGCTGAGAACATGATGATAGATGTCACAGGCCTCGGCTATGAGAAAAAAGGCCAGTTCCTTTCGAATGGAAAGCAGTTTGACACTTCAAGGATTGCAAAGTTGATTGAGACAGGCTTCTTGTGCAACGATTCCAAGGTAAACGACGACCTCACTATCATCGGCGATCCAACAGAGGCTTCTCTTGTAGTTCTGGCAGGCAAGGCAGGCATCATAAACGACTACAAGAGGATAGATGAGATCCCTTTCAGCTCTGAAGCCAAGTTCATGGCGACCATAAATGAAATCGAGGGCAAGGCGATAATGCATGTAAAAGGCGCATCTGAAGTAATCCTCTCTAAATGCAGCCATTACCAGTACAGGAACTCTATCAAGCCATTGACTATTGAGATGAAAAAGAAGATCCTCGCGATGAACGACGCCATGGCAAATGACACGCTAAGGATCCTGGCTTTGGCGTATGGCAAGACTTCCAAGCCGAGCAATCTGATCTTCCTTGGCCTAGTCGGCATGATAGATCCTCCAAGGCCGGATGTCCAGAAGTCAATACAGCTTTGCAAGCACGCCGGCATAAAGGTTGTAATGATAACAGGCGATCACAAGATAACCGCGCAGGCAATCGCCAAGCAGATAGGCTTGGGAACTTCGTGCATGACAGGCGAGGAGATTGAGCAGATGGATTATGATGAGTTCAGGATAGCTGCAAGAAAAATAGATATCTTCGCAAGAGTCAGTCCTGAACACAAGGTAAAGATTCTCGATGCCCTCAAGCCAGGGAATGTCGTTGCCATGACAGGCGACGGAGTGAATGACGCTCCAGCCCTGAAGAAGGCGGATATTGGTGTGGCAGTAGGCTCAGCCACAGATGTCGCTAAGGAAGCCGCGGACATGGTCCTTCTCGATGACCATTTCAATTCCATTGTCAACGCTGTCAAGGAAGGCCGCGGAATCTATGACAACATAAAGAAGTTCATAAATTACATGCTGTCAAGCAACATGGCTGAGATACTGATACTTTTCATCGCCATGCTTCTCGATTTCAAGGACCCTTCAGGCAACATTGTCCTTCCGTTGCTTGCGTTGCAGATACTCTGGATAAACCTTGTCACAGATGGCCTTCCGGCCTTGGCTCTCGGCGCCGATCCAATAAGCGAGAGCGTCATGGACAGGCCTCCAAGAAAGACAGATGAATCCATAATCTCTAAGAACATGGGAGTGACTA
>DATDVX010000033.1:0-3661 GCA_035289885.1 Candidatus Nanoarchaeia archaeon
GTCTTTGATGATGCTAACCCAGAATATCAGAGGGTAATAGCTGAAGCTGACTGCAACCTTGGGTTGTACTGCGCGACTATCTATGACGCAGTGTTCATCTTGGGGGATGTAGTTGAAGAATGCGGCGATGAGGACACTGAGTGCATGAGAGACAAGCTTTACAAGACAAAGAACTGGCAAGGCCTATCAGGCACGGTCTCTTTTGACAAGAATGGAGACGTCGGAGGAAACTTCGAGGTTCTTCAGGTAAGGGATGGGCAATTGGTGCCTATCACCTAATTTTTTTATTTTTTGATATATGGCAGGAGAAAAAACTATGATAAGGATTGAAAGACAGAATGGCCTTGAATTGCCTATTTATTATGCTCCGGCAAAGGCAGAAATACACAGGAGACAGACAACCTACATCGAGGTGTGGGTCGGTTTGCCGCCTGTACGATTTGAAGACGCAGAACAGCGAAACGGAAAGCCTGCTCTTTCATACAGGGATGACAGGCGCAACTATATCTGGGTGCATAACTCTGCGGTGTTGGCGCTCCAGGATGATCCGACAGCATTTTTGGCTGTCTCAAGGAGAATTCATCCAGATGGAAGGGTTGATGCATGGTCTGTATCGCCTCTGCTTGAAATGCATCCCAGAGGGGACATAGATGATATCTTGGAGCATATTGTCGCATGCAACACCAACTCCTATTTTGCAGCAGGGCTCAAGCCTCAAAAATAGACTAAAGGAAGGGAACCGCAGCAATAAACTTTATTAAGTTCCGGTTTCAAAAGGACATGCAATGAGCTCGGTAATTTTGCAGATACTTGCCAATGGCTTGATTGCAGGTTCGCTATATGCGCTGGTGGCAGCCGGGTTCTCGCTGATCTTCTCGACGAACAAGTTCGTGCATTTCGCCCATGGAAGCAGCGTGACTGTCGCAGGATACCTGACTTATCTTTTCTTCACTCAATTGGGATTTCCTTTTTGGACAGCAGCTATCATCACGATAATCTTGACAAGCTTGTTCGGCTATGGGATGTACAGGCTCGTGTACTTGCCGTTACAGAGCAGAAAAGCCTCGAACATCATACTCTTGATCGCGAGCATAGGCCTCTTGATATTGTTCGAGAACCTTCTGCAGATAGCGTTCGGCTCTGAGTTCAGGAGCATCGCTTACGGCACAATCGAGAAAGGCATGAGCATCGCAGGAGCAACCATAACCAAGCTTCAATTGGTCATAATCTTCGTCTCGATCGTATTGCTCATCGTGCTGCATCTTATGAAAAGGACTCGCTTGGGAAGGAACATGCGCGCTGTCGCTGACAATCCGAAGCTTGCCAGGATCATCGGCATCAACGACAGGAAAATCGCAGGATATTCTTTCCTTATAGGGTCTGCATTGGCAGGCATCGCCGGAATCTTGGTCGGCTTGGAGCAGAACCTCCATCCAACAATGGGAACCGGCTTGATGGTCAAGGGTTTCACAGGCGCGATTGTCGGAGGAGTGACTTCAGTCCCTGGAGCAGTGCTCGGAAGCTACATCCTCGGTCTTGTGGAGAACATCGGAGTGTGGTTCGTTCCATCTGGTTACAAAGACGCAATAGCGTTCGTCTTGCTCCTGGTATTCCTGCTCTGGAAGCCATCTGGCCTTTTCGGCATTGAAAAGGGCGTGAAGCAATGATTAACCAGTACATCATTCATATCCTGATCCTGATAGGGATCTACATAGTGCTGGCAGTGAGCTTGAATCTCGCGCTGGGTTTCACCGGTTTGCTGAACCTCGGGCACATAGCGTTCTTCGGGATTGGAGCATATACTTCTGCGTTGCTGACTAAAGCAGGAGTGCCGTTCATAATCGCGTTCTTGGCAGCTGGAATATTCGCGAGCATCTTCGGTTATCTCCTCGTGTTAGTTACGAGAAAGCTCAAGGGAGATTATCTTGCGCTGGCCACCTTAGGCTTCAGCTTCGTCGTCTACTCTATGCTCCTTAACCTGACTTCGCTTACCCGAGGTCCATTGGGGATCCCAGGCATCGCAAAGCCGTCAATCCTATCATTGGTCATCAAATCAAATTCAGCATACCTGATTTTTGTCGCGCTGATAACATTGGTCTCGTGCATCATCATCTATCGCATTATCAGATCTCCATTCGGCAGGTTGCTGGAGGCGACAAGGGACGATGAATTAGGGTTGCAGGTGTTGGGCAAGAATACGTTCGCATTGAAGTGCAAGGCTATGATGATATCGGCGTTTTTCGCTGGAATAGCAGGAAGCCTCTTCGCCCATTACATCACTTTCATAGACCCGGGAAGCTTCCATCTGGCTGAGATAATCCTTGTGCTGACGATTGTCATAGTCGGCGGAATAGCTTCATTCAAGGGAAGCATAATCGCGACAGCGGTGATAATCATCATACCTGAGCTCATCAGGTTCATCTCATTGCCATCCACATTGATAGGGCCTCTTCGTCAGGTTATTTACGCACTGATGCTGATAGCAATATTGATTTTCAGGCCACGCGGCTTGTTCGGGAGGATTGACTTGGAATGACTTTGCATCTGAAGAATCTCTCGAAGCATTTTGGAGGCGTCCATGCCGTGAGCAACGTCTCATTCAAGATACAAGAAGGGAAGATTACGGCGATTATCGGGCCGAACGGATCAGGGAAAACGACATTGTTCCACACGATATCAGGATTGTACTCCGCAGACTCAGGCACGATCCATTTCAACAGCAAGGAAATCACGAACACTTCGCCATCTGAAATAGCGCGCCTCGGTATCTCCCGGACGTTCCAGGAAGTCCGCTTGTTCAAGAACCTCACTATCAAGGACCATCTTGAGATAGCAATGCTTAAGGATGACGAGAAGCTTCTGAAGAATTTCTTCAGCAAGGCGCATGACACTTCAAGGATGCATGGCATACTGAAGCTTGTCCACCTGAACAAGCCGCTGGAGACGTGCGCAACTGACCTGAGCTATGGGCAGAGGAAGCTGCTTGATCTTGCTGTTGCGATAGCGAAGCCTCATACTTTGTTGATGCTTGACGAGCCTGTCGCAGGCGTGAATCCCCAGCTAAGGAAGGAGATCAGGGAGATACTGCTTGACCTTAACAGGAAAGGCGAGACAATAATCGTCATTGAGCACGACATGAACTTCGTCATGGGCCTGGCAGATCATATTATCGTGATGGACGAAGGCAAGCTGCTTGTCGAAGGCAAGCCTAAGGATATCCAGGATAACCGGAAAGTGCTGGAGGCCTATTTGGGTGATTGAAAATGCTTGATATAAAAAATTTGCATTCAGGTTACGAGGATCTTGAGGTCCTGAAAGGGATTGACATAAATGTCAAGCCGAATGAAATCATCGCGTTGATAGGTCCGAATGGAGCCGGGAAAACCACCGTTATAAAATCCGTCTTCAACATAGCGAAAATATCTTCTGGCACGATAACATTCAAGGAGAAGGACATCACGAAGCTTAGGACTCATGAGCTGATGGAGCTTGGCATTAGCTATGTCAGCCAGGGCAGGATAAACTTCAGCAACCTCACGGTTGAGGAGAATCTCGAGATAGGCTGTAACTTGATTCATGACAAGGAAGTTATAGAGAAGAACAAGGAGCTTGTCTACAGGAAATTCCCTGCACTCCATGAGAAAAGGAAAAAGCTGGCGTT
>DATDVX010000034.1:0-3867 GCA_035289885.1 Candidatus Nanoarchaeia archaeon
TCTCTATCTTTCCGTCCTTCACCATTGTCTTCAATCCAAGCTGGCCAAGCTCTCCTATCATCGGGCCAGGCGTGAATGGCGTCGGTCCTGCTGGCACTGAAAGGTCATAAGGCGCTATCTGCCCTGGCTTTGCAGAGGCCATGCTCTTGTTCTTCGCCACTAGCTTGTACAATGCAAATGGATTCTCATTTGTGAATAGCAATGCTGGCATTCCGGTTATCTGCTTTGAGAACTCGGCTATTCCAGGCAGCTGTATCTCTTCTAATGCTATCTTTATTATGCGCTTCTTTGGCATCATCAGGATTACCTTGTTCCTCAGCGAGCGCTTAATCTTCATCAGCTCATAGGCTGGAAGGTATTCCATGTTGACTAAACCTACAACCTTGTATTCCTTGAACAGCTTCCTGATTTTCAGGACGTCTTGCTTCTTCATCCCTGATGCTTTTGCTTTGTGGGCTGTCATTTCTTGGCCTCTTTGGTTGTTGGGACAGCCGCAACTTCATCTGCAATTATTGCTGGCTTGCCCATTGTTAGCTTGATCATAACGCTCTTGATGTTCTGCTTTTCCTGCGGAACAGTATGGAGTATCTTTTCATATGCTGCGAATATGTTGTCTGCTATCTCCTCGTCCTTCATCGCTTCTGTCCCGACTCTTATCTTGACGGCGAGCTCGTTTTTCGTCTCAAGCTTGACTGTCTTCTGCAGCTTCTGCACGACAGGAGCAAGGTCCTCTGTTGGCTGCACGACGCATCCTGCTTTCGGGTTCGGCATCTTCCCTTTCGGGCCCAAGGTCTTACCGAAAGCTTTGGCAATCGCCGGCATTATGTTCGCCTGTGCGACGAAGTAATCGTAATTTATCGCTAGCTTCTTGATCTGCTTCTTGTCAAGAGCATTGAATGTGTCTGCAAGGACTACATTGTCGCAGTTTTTCTTCGCTGTGTTGACCAGCGCTTGATCGACCAAAGCGCATACAGTGATTTTCTTGCCGTTGCTATGCGGGAATTGGAAGAATGTATTGACTTTGTCAGTTTCCTTCTTGAGGTTCAAATCCTTGAGGTTCATGATCAGGTCAAAGCTTTGAGAGAATTTCCTTTTAGGAGTGTTCTTCCTTAATTCCTGAATAGCTGTTAGTATAATCTTTTTGTCCATATAAGCAACCTCCTACTTCCGAATGAAAGTAGTGAGCGGTTGAGGGATGATTGGAAGTCCGCTATTTATAAAGTTAACTATGATAGAAAAGTATATAAGACTCGCAGCACTTTGCCAGATTATGGGGTTATTCGGTATTGGGAAGAACAAAGAGGACGAATTTCTTGATCTGCAGGAGTACAACAAGCAGAAGCTGCAGATAAAGGTAGTAACCTTGAATTCCTATGACGACGCCAAGAAGGCCATAAGCTCATTGACGAGCAACGCAGTCACTGTTATGAACATCAGGCCTTTGAGGCTGAGCAACATGGTTGAGGTCAAGCGCGCTATAGAGGAGCTGAAGCGTGCAGTCAGCGTTTTCGAAGGCGACATAGCCGCGTTTTCCCAGGACACTATTGTAATCACTCCGAAGAACATCGAGATATTCAGGAAGAACAAGCGCGACGAGATGCTTCCGAGGCCTAGGCCAGAGGACATCATCCCTTCACGCGAAGAAGACTGGTAATTAATTCTTCAAAGAAATATTTCTGCTTCTCAAGCACTTCTACTTCAAACCCGTCTTTCTCTGCGATCTTTTCTACATCAGGCGTCAACGAGCAGTAGGCCATCAGGATTATCCCGTTTTCCTCGAGATGCTTCCTTGCTTGCGATAGAAATTTCTTTATGACCTCATTCCCTTTTTTTCCGCCGGACAACATCTGCGCGTCTTCCTTCACCTCGTCTTTTTCCTGGGGCAGATAAGGTGGATTGAATGTTATCACATCAAATTTCCCTTCAACTTTCTCGAACAAATCAGAGACAAACGCATTGATCCCTTTCCTTTTCGCGTATTTCACAGCCTCTTCATTGACATCTACCGCAGTCACGTCAGGAGTCTTGCTCTTCGCTGCCATCGCCAGTATTCCCGAACCGGTTCCCATATCAAGAACCTTCCCTCTGGCGAAAGCCCTAACGTATTTTTCAAGAAGTAATGAGTCCTCTCTAGGCTCGTATATCATTTCACTGCTCTGAAATATTCCTTGACTCTTGTCAATATGGACTGCAGGTAGAAAGCCTCTATCTTCTCCTCGAAGATCGTTATCAGCTTGTCGTACTCGGTTATCCTGTAGTCATTCCTTATCTTCTCCACTAAGAACAAATCCCTTAATCGCTTTATCTGCCTTCTGACATTTGATGAAGCGACGCCTTTCAGAGGAAGCTTCTCCTTCTTCCTGAGCTTTATCACTTCGTCTTTTATCTCCTCAGAATTCAACGGCCTTCTGCTGTCTCTCGCGTCTATCAGCACATGAAGTATATCGACTATTATGTCGCGAGAATCGCCAGCCTGCAATAACCCGATGCTCAAACAAAGCTTCCGTATGACCTCGCGCTTAGGCACGTTGTAAGGCTTCTCGTATCTCCTCAGCGTTATCTCTGAAAGAGGCAGGTCTTTGGAGATTGTTTTCTTCCTCATCAGCGCCTAAAAATGATTATCAATGTTTAAAAAGTTTTGGTTTTGACAGATTTATTTCGTATAAGGATTTGAGAACTGCTGCAACTACTCTACGATTGTTGATTCAGAGATTAATAAACATTTCCCCCATCAAAAGATATATAAAATCAAATTCCCGGATAACCTCTCATGAAAAAAGGGAAAAGGAGCGTGGCTAAAGCCAAGGTTATTGAGCCTGAGCAGCCATCAAGGAGGATAGTCTTCTTCAAGGTATTTGCAATATTGGTTCTTGTTATCCTGGCGTATCTTATTGGAGCGTACGTTACCCCTCAGGTTTCAGAGCGTGAAATCACTAGAAAGAGCTTCATAAGCATAGCAGAGGAGGTTACGCCTTCTGTTGTTTACATATCGACCAACCATTCGTCAGGTTCTGGCATAATACTTAGGGAAGACGGCTACATCATCACCAACAATCATGTAATAGTCGAGAATAAGACTCTCGAGGAGGACATCAAGGTCATGCTCACTGACAAGCGCATCTACAAGGCAGAGATAGTTGGCCAGGATACTGCAAGCGATCTCGCTGTCATAAAGATAAACGCATCCGGCCTTCCGATGGCGAAGCTTGGGAATTCCGATGTCCTGGACGTCGGCGAGGAAGTCGTTGCCATAGGCAATCCTTTCGGCTACCGCTCGACGATCACTACAGGAATAATCTCTGCCACTCATCGTGACCGTGGTCCTACAGTCTACAAGGATTTCATCCAGACTGACGCTAACATCAACCCTGGTAATTCCGGTGGCCCTCTAGTGAATCTTAGGGGAGAAGTTGTTGGCATAAACACGTTCATAGTATCATCAAGCATTTCCCCTGGTTTGGGTTTCGCAATACCAATAAATTTGGTCAGGTCAGTCGCGAATGACCTGATTTCAGGGGGCCGTGTCGACCGTGGCTATGTTGGAATCCAGATAAAGGATGTTCTCGAGCTCGATGACAGCGGAAATGGAAGGATTTATCCTGGAGCCAAGATCACAAGGGTCGAGCCAGGCACTCCGGCAGACATCGCCGGATTGAAAGTCAACGATACTATCATTAAGATGAACGGGATTGAGGTTGATTCATCGAATCACCTGAAGAACCTGGTCTCATGGGAGAAGCCGAACATCACTGTCATCTTCGAGATAACAAGGGATAACCAAACGATGGAAATAAATGTTACATTGGCTCTTCGGCCTGGCGAAGTAGATTAGCTGCAGGAACTCTTTAGTTCTTCAATCTGGTTTTC
>DATDVX010000035.1:0-25079 GCA_035289885.1 Candidatus Nanoarchaeia archaeon
CTTTCTACTTCTCCATAAGTATCTTCTCTCTTTGGAGCGATGGAATCTATTTCATCGATGAAGATTATTGAAGGAGCGTTCTTTTCAGCTTCCTCGAAGATCTCGCGAATTCTTTTTTCACTTTCTCCGTAGAATTTAGAATTACTAAGCAAGGTCAAAGGGGAGCCTGCAAAAAAGTTATGATAAGTCTTCATTGAGATGTCGTAGACGTAATCACCTTTATTTTTTTCAATTGAAGTTATCTTGTCCCACTTGATGTTGGCATTTGCCAGCAAGTCTAATCTCTGTAATCTTCGTTCTATTGACTCTTTCTGCTCAACATCATAGAATCGCTTTTTCTTTGCGTAATTCTTATTGAAAATATCCAACAAACGATGCAGGGTTCTGTAAGTAAGTGTAAACCTTCCTGATATTACTGGCTCAAACAATGTTTCTGGAATATCTTTTTCATACACTAATCCAAGATCCTCTTTTATGGATTTCAACAGATTCGAAATATCCGGAAGAGCCTCATTAGAGCCGTGCTTTGTCCTTGATTCCATCCATGAATCAAAGTTGCTCCTCTTGAAATCGCCGAGAACTTTTTCATAGAAAATTTCCCTTCCTTCTGTATCTAAAACTTCCAATGCAAACAACAAATTTCCTCTGCCAGTCGCCGCGCTTGTTATCTTAGAGACTATGCCAAGATGCAAATATAAAATCTGCAGATCCTTCAGGAATTCCTGGCTGCATGAAAATATTCTTGGAGTCGGATAACCCGCTTTCTTCCATCCTTGGTTGCCGTCCCCATGATAATAGCCGCGAATGAAGGCAGCAATTAGATCTTCTGTGCATTTGAACAACCAGCTAGGCAATGGCAGCGTAGCCGACTTTTTATATCGCTGCAAGCCGAATCCTTTTGTCAAAAGCTCTGCGAGCATGGTTGAATAGACTGCAACTTTCTCGTGTTTTCTGACAACATGCTTTATCCCGAACAAATCCGAGAAATAATCCTCGTAAACGTCCTTAATCTTGTCCATGTCTGGATATTTTTCAGCAAATGCAATTTCCTCTTTGCCTATATAGCCATCGCTGTATAATGCGCCCAAAAACTCCATGAATTTCGGAGTTAATTCAAATACTGGCTTGATGAAGGTTGCTCTTTCTATGTTAGATTTTATTGAAGAATACTTCATTCCGGTTATTTTATGAATTTCCTCATCTTTGATTTCAGAGAGCTTCTTGACTGTATTTTTATGCATGACAAATGTCTTTTCCTTGTCAAGATTCTTCCACCATTCTATCTTGGGATTCTCTTTTTTCGACTCTATCTTTGATGCTATGGCAACATAATCCCCTTCCTCAAGCTGCTTTGCAGTCTTCCATGTGATTTTCCCTTCTTCTGAGAGAGTGGCGAATGGATGATTTTTGGAAACCTTATGCAGCCCTTTCTTCTTTGTCTTTATTTCATAAATCTCAGGAGCATAGCTTCTTGATATTGCTTCAATCTCGTCTGTCACAATCTTCAACTCTGGATTCAATGAAAATAATTTTAATTTTGTCTTTGGCACTACTATTTCTTTTATAGAATCATTCCTGACTATCTCGCCATTGTTCTCTATTTCTGAAAATAGCTGGCTTATCTTAACTCTTCCATTCGGATTTGTCAATACTTCTGTATCTCCTGTTACACATGTGATCTCCGGACCGTTGATGACGATGAAGTTGGCATCAGTCTCTGCTGCAACAGCCTTTGCCAATAATGTCTTTCCAGTTCCTGGCGGGCCATGCAACAGAACTCCCTTTGGAGGCTGGATTCCCAAGTGCTCGAAGATCTCAGGATGCTTCAATGGCAATTCAACCATTTCTCTAATCTTTGTGACTTCTTCGTACAATCCACCAATATCCTCGTAAGTAACGTCCAGAGATTTCTCCTCTGTTATCTCGACAGCTTTCGGAGAAACCTTTATTTGGGTGTTCTCTGTGATTATCACTGCTTGCTTAGGATTGACATCAGCGACAACGAATTTCATCCCGCCGAAACCAAATGCTCCGCCCATCATCTCTTCTGAGAAAACATTGAAGATTTCCTCGAAAGGGCTTCCTGAAAATGTCTTTCTTCTTCGTGAAGTTCCGCCTGGGGAAACTATATCTCCCTTGACAACAGCCCTGCCAATCAGACCTCTCTTGAAGAATTCTGGATTCGCCTGGATCATCACGCCTTGCTGGGCTGGAGCTATGGTGATAGTCTTGGCTTCCTTGACATCTGCTTTTCTTATGGCAATGTTCTCTCCGATACCTGTCTTTGCATTCCTTCTCAATAACCCGTCCATCCTAATGATTGCCTGGCCTATGTCAGATGGATAAGCACGATCTGCAATTCCGACTGTGATTCTTCCGCCTTCAATTTCAATAATGTCACCTGGCTTGATATCGATTTTCCTCATAGTCTGAGCGTCAATTCGTACAATTCCCTTGTAAGCTTCCTCTTGCAAAGCTTCCATAACTTTCAACCTTATTGCTTCTGCCATGTTTTATCACTCCATTTTTGAATATTAATAAACCTTTCTTACCTTTTGATTGGTGAAAAACAAACTCAGTTTATGAGGCTCGTCCATCACCATCCTAATCATATCTTGCATCTCCTTCTGCATCTCTTCCTCGAAATCAATTATTTCCCTTGGGATTGAGACAGTGTAGGAATTGCCAACTAACCTTAATTTAACGTGGAAAGTTTGAGTTTTCAATCTTCTGAAGTTATCGTATTCCAGCTGGTCTGCCGGATGGTACCATATCTTTTTGCAATCAGGGCATTGCCATGCTCTCAGCTGGAACCCTTCCCTGACTACATTCACCTTCATTGTCTTGCGTTCGCATCCGTCGCATAACAGCGTGTTGTTGTAGATGTCCATTGTGTATTTCATGTGTGTATACATAACGTATATATAAAGATTTCTATGAAAGATAAGCTTATAACTTTATATGCACCTTTGTTTAAAATGAAAATACTGAATTACCTATTGCCATTATTACCTTTCATCCCCGGAAGCGTTTTGAAAGGTGGTTATACTTATTTTAGAGATGAGAAAGGGGAGTCTGAAATGGGAAGTATTTTATCGGCAGGCGCTTGTGAGGTATCAACGCTTTTTGGGCTAAGTAGCCTGTATTTTTTGCCAGAAGTACCGTTGATAGGACAAATCGCCGGAGTTGTAATGGGCTTAACAATGATTGGAATAAGGGTAGGCCTTAGCTTCGTCGACAGATATTCAGAGCAGGAAAAAGAAGCACGCCTTGAAGAGAGATTGCTAGAAAACATTTTTGAATAGTTTGCGAATTCTCCATGAAAAGGTTTAATAGCAACTATAGAACATTTTAAGTTATGGACTTTGAACTAGCGAAAGAAATAACATGCGTATACGGGAAGCCTGCAACAGGGAAAACCACATTAGCGATGACGATAGCTATCCATTACCTGAAACAAAATAAGAAAGTCCTTTACCTCGACACTGAAAACGGGTTCAACATCGACAGGTTCAAGCAGATTGCTGGGAATGAGTTCGATAGCTTCCTGGATAATTTCATAATGATAAGGACGAAGAACTTCCAGGACCAATGCGAGAAAATAGACTGGCTTAAGGAGAATTACGCGAAATTCGGCTTGATAATCCTGGACACGATAAGCCATTTCTATAGGAAGCTTGTGCATGACTCGCCGAAAGAAATCAACGTTGAGATGGCAAAGCAGGTTGCTAGGCTAGTCAGAGTCAGCAAGGAAGTCCCGATTTTAATCCTGAATCAAGTATATGAGAAGGCGGATTCTGATGAAGTGATGATTGTCGGAGGAAAACTAGTGAAGGACAAGTGCGAGAGGCTTATTGAATTGAGCAACAGGAACAACAAGAGAAAGATAATGATGAAAAAACCGGTAGTTGGAGAGAAGGAATTCAAGATTGAGGAAAAGGGACTGGTGTTGCAATGATCAAGGTGATAATATTTGATTTTGGAAATGTTGTTTTGACAAATGATTGGAATTATGTTGATGAGATGAAGGATGCAGAATATGCCGATTATTTCGGCGTAAGCATTGATGCCTTGAGGGCAGGATGGAAAGCCAATTGGCCTGATTTTTTCATAGGAAAGACTTCAGAAGACGAGTTTTGGAAAGGATTCCTAGACACTGCTGGCTCAGAGAAGAAAGATATTGAATACGCAAAATTCCTGTGGAGAAAATACCAAAAGCCGAAGGACGGCATGCTTGAACTTTTGAGGAAGTTGAAACAAAATTACAGGCTAGCAGGATTGCCGAACATTGGAAAGGAATGGCTTGATTACAAGAGAGATAAATACAATTTAGATGAACTTTTTGAAGTTATAGTAGATTCAGGGCATGCTGGAATACAGAAACCTGATATTAGGATCTATCAGTTGGTCATTGAAAAGATGAATGCCGAACCAAAAGAATGCTTGTTCATCGATGACAAGAAGGAAAATCTGGAGCCTGCAGAAAAACTTGGGATGAAAACTATTTTGTTCACAGGAATAGAAAATCTCAAGAAGGAACTTTCTTCGCTGAAGATCTCTTTTTGACAGGCTTAGTTTCAGGAACACTTACTTCTGCTGCAGCTGCCTTGGCTTTCTGCTCTTCAATCCATCTCAATTTCGCAGGACATTGCTTGTTAATGCAATAATTAAACGGCCTCTTTCCTTGGCGTATGACCAAAACCTCGACAGAGTTGCATTCCTTGCAGATGTTTTCTGTTGTTTTTATTAAACCAGTCGGCAATGACGAAGTTGTCTTGCATTTAGGATATGCGTTGCATGCAAGGAAATTACCGAATCTTCCTTTTCTGATGACCATCATTCCTTCGCTGCAATTCAGGCATTTAGTGACTGCAGTCATCTCATATCTTGTCTGCTGAGTCGCTTCCAATAATCCTTCACCTATCTTCTTCTCATTCTTCTTGAAGCTAGCAAGAGCCTTAGTCAAAAAAGTTTTAGCATGCTCGAGAATCTCATCCTTGTGCTTCTTCTCATCCATGATCTGGTCCATCTCTACCTCGAAATCACGGGTAAGCTGCTCATCGAGGATTTCCGGACAGTATTTTTTTAAAGTATTGACAGTCGCGATTCCCAATGTAGTTGCTTCGATCGCTTTTTCCTTGATGTAATTTCGCTCGTACAGGTTTTCAACGATGTTAGCGCGAGTTGCCTTAGTACCGAGATTCCTTTTGTCCAATTCCTTTATGATTGATGCAGGAGTGTAACGCTTAGGAGGCTTTGTCTGGTCCTCATGCAAAACAATCTCAGGATTAAACAGTTCCTGCTTCTCTTTCAAAGGAGGCAATTCTTCTTCCTTCAGGACAGCGTAGATATAATACTCGTGCCAGCCCTGCTTCTTTGTCGTGACACCCTTTGCGAGGAAAATCTCTTTGTTTACATCAATCTCTGCTGTGACGCTTTCCCTCAATGCAGGCTCTGCGAAAGTTGACAAAAACCTTCGGACTACCATGTCATAGACTTTCTGCTCTCTTTCGCCCTTGAACTTCCCTTTCTCGCCTGTAGGGAATATTGACGGGTGAGCTGGATCAGATTTCTCACCTTCATTAGGAACGAGCTTTTTCTTTGAAAGCAATTGCTGGCATAGATTAGCATAATCAGGGTTCTTTGAAAGGTTGTTCAATATCTTTTCAAAGCCCAAAGATATCGGAAGCTTCTGGGATGAAGTCCTTGGGTATGAAATCAAACCTGATGTGTAAAGTTCTTGAGCGATTGACAAAGTCTCTTTCGGAGAGATGCCGAATGCCTTGTAAGATTCTGTCTGCAAAGTAGTGAGATCAAAAGGCGTCGGAGGTTTCTGAACAACTTCTGATTTTGTTACGCTTATGACTGTTGCTTTCTTGCCTTTTGTCTTTTTTACTATCGCTTCTGCCTCTTTCTTTTCCTGGAACTTGCCTTTGTTGTGCCAAGCGATGACTTTCTTTGAATCGACATCTCCATTCAATTCGATTTCCCAGAATGGAACAGGCACGAAATTCTTGATCTCCTCTTCCCTGTCAACTATAATCTTCAGAGTAGGACCCTGGACCCTTCCTGAGGACAATATCTTGAACTGGCCTGCTGATTTGACTGCCAATGTAAGCGCGCGGCTTAAGTTGATTCCGTAATAAAAGTCCATGATGTGACGTGTCTCTCCAGCTTCTATTATTGGGAAATCTAAATGTTTTGATGCATTATGATAAGATTGAACTAATTCGTCCTTGGTCAAGGTTGAGAAGTTCATTCTTTTCCCGTCTGTTTTTCCACAGATGAAACGGATAACATTAAACCCGATGAGGCTACCTTCCGCATCTCTGTCACAACCTACAACGAATTCATCGGCTTGCTTTGCCAATTTTTTAAGAAGGGTTATGTATTTGATTGAAAATTCTGAAGATTTTTTTACTTCGCCGGCAGGCTTCCATTCAACATCGAATACAGGATAAGTCCAGCCTTTCTTCTCAGTTTCAGCTAGATTGTAGAGGTGACCGACGGCACAGCCTACGATAATTTCCTTCCCATTATGCGTTATTTCGTAATACGGCACCTTATTGAGAAGAATCTTCTTTGGCTTTTTGTCTGCAAGCGACTCGGCTATTTTCTGCGCCTGTGCAGGTTTCTCGCAGATGATCAATTCAGTCATAAGAAAGTAGATACTCGAGTATATATTATTTAAATCTTTAGGTTCATCAGAGACGTAAAGTATTTATAGATAAGTTGAATAAACAACATTTATGCGCCACAAAAAAGGTTTCGGAAGCGATAACCACGCAGGTGTTCATCCTGATATTTTGAAAGCTATAGCAGAAGCAAATCAAGGGCATGCCCACTCATATGGTGATGACGATTACACGCAACAAGCAATAAAAAAATTCAAGAAGCTCTTTGGAAATAACATTGAAGTATTTTTTGTGTACAATGGAACGGCAGCGAATGTACTCGGCCTGAAAGCGATGACACAGCAATTTGAATCCATTATCTGTGCACAAACAGCGCACCTCAATGTGGATGAATGCGGCGCTCCTGAGAGGTTTACCGGCTGTAAATTGATTCCAATTGAAACAAAGGACGGTAAACTAAGTGTGGAAAGGATAATGCCTCACCTGTGCGGATTCGGAGATCAGCACCATTCTCAACCAAAGGTGATATCTATAACACAACCAACAGAACTTGGAACAGTGTATACAAAACAAGAGATAAGAGCCATTGCCAATCTTGCACACAAGAATAACATGCTCCTTCATATGGATGGTGCTAGAATAGCAAATGCTGTGGCAAGTCTTAATATTGACGTTAATGAAATAACTAGAGACGCGGGAGTCGATGTACTTTCTTTCGGCGGTACGAAAAATGGCATGATGTTCGGAGAAGCTGTAGTGCTCTTCAACAAAAAGATTGCCGTGGATATGCCCTACATCCGGAAGCAAAGTATGCAACTTGCCTCAAAAATGAGGTTTATAGCTGTGCAATTTGAAGCGCTTCTCAGCAACGACCTTTGGTTACGGAATGCGAAGCATGCTAATAAGATGGCACAGTTGCTTGCAAACGAAGTGAAGAAGATATCCTCTATTCGTATGACGCAACCAGTTCAAGCTAATGGTGTATTCGCTAGTATTCCACGACAGCATATTCCTATGCTCCAGAAAAAATACTTCTTTTACGTGTGGAATGAAACTACTTCGGAAGTCCGCTGGATGACTTCGTTCGATACGACCGAAGAAGATATTCACGCATTTGTTGCACTTCTTAAGAAAATAATGAAATGATCAAAGTTCAATAGAAGAATTACTTTTGCGGCTTTATTACTTTTATGCCGTGCATGTACTTGCTGAGAACTTTAGGGATCTTGACTGAGCCGTCCTTCTCCTGGAAGTTCTCGAGGATAGCAACCAGCGCCCTTGAAGTAGCTATCGCGGTGTTGTTTAGAGTGTGAGGGGCGTACTTCTCTTCTTTGCCCTGGACCTTTATTTTTAGTTTATTTGCCTGCGCTGCTGTCAAATTCGAACATGAGCCGACTTCGAAATATTCCTTCTTCCTCGGCGAATAAGCCTCAATATCAACCTGGATGTGCTTCAGGTTCCCTAAATCTCCGGAGCATATTGCCAATACCCTTATCGGGATGCCAAGTGACTTGAAGATCTCTATCGTGATGTTCTGCAATTCCTTGAAATGCTTCATCGAGTCTTTTGGATCACAAATAACTATCATCTCTATCTTGTTGAACTGGTGAGTCCTGTACAATCCACGCTCATCGATGCCATGAGAACCCTTTTCCTTCCTGAAGCACATTGAGTAACTTGTCTGCTTTATCGGCAGCTGCTTCTCTTCGAGATTAGCGTTGATGTACCTTCCGATCAGAGAATGCTCGCTCGTTCCTATCAAGTAAAGATCATCGTTCTCAATCTTGTATATCTGGTTCTCCTGGTCATTCAAGTCAGTGACGTTCCTTATCACATCGCCTCTGACCATCAAAGGCGTTTCAACATAAGTGAAGCCTTTCTTGATCATCGTGTCTATCGCGAACCTCAGCAGAGCCTGGTTCAGGATGGCCAGCTCTTTCTGCATATAATAGAATCCATTGCCTGAGACCCTTGCTGATGACGTGAAATCCAGAACACCAAGCGCCTCTCCTATCTGTGCGTGGTTCTTAACCTCAAAAGAGATTTTCCTCGGCTTGCCGATCTTCTTCAATTCGACGTTCTCAGTTGAATCTTTCCCGATTGGAATATCCTTGTGCATAATATTGGGAATATTGTTGAGGCATAGCCTGATGTTGCTCTCGAGATTGGAAAGCTGCTCTTCAAGGGATTTTATCGCCTCAGGGATGTCACGCATCTCCTTGACTTTCTTGGAAATGTCCTTTCCTTCCTTCTTCAGCCTGTTTATCTCCTCGGAAACGACGTTCCTCTTGTGGCGGAGAGACTCTACTTCCTGCCTTATCTTCAGGGAATTTTCATGATCTGCCAGAAGCTCATTGACGAAATGCAGGTTCTTCTCCTGGAACTTGCGCTTCATGTTCTCCTTGACGAGATGTGCGTTCTCCTTGATGAACTTTATGTCAAGCATGCAGAAAAAATAACAAAAGGATTGTTTTAAATGTTTCTATCAGGAACACGCAACGAAAAGATTTTAGCAATGGCGCGGAATTGTTAGCGCTTAGAATATATATGTTTTGAAGTATATATGCGAAAGCAAAGGTTTAAATACGAAATCAAATTAGAGGTTGAATAATCATTTGATGTGAGGGGGGAATGTGATGCCGAAAAAAGTTAACAAAGAAATCTTTGAGGTGTTTTTCAGGCGAAAACCTGCCATGATTCTCGTTGCGTTGAGGCAAAGCAAAAAAAACCGTTACGGCTCGATTCTTGCGAAAGAAGTTGATTGCACATACTCCCACGCCGTCAAGATCCTTCAGGAAATGCAGAAGGCAAACCTTGTCAGCTTCGAAAAGCAGGGAAGGATAAAGAACATCTCCCTGACCGAGGACGGGGACAGGATTGCAGAGCACATTGAGAAGATAAAAGACTTGTTGTGATAGCATGACCAGGTTCGGCGAGCGGACAGACATCATTGAAGGATACAAAAAATTCGCTTTTCGTTATCTTATGTTGAACGTCAGAGGGAACTCCTCGGCTATTTCTGAGCACTATGACCTTAATCCCTGGTTCACCAGGCTGGCAATCAGGGATATGGAGAGGGAAGGCGTTGTTGAAGCGACGCACGAATGGCCCTTGACCATATCAAACGGAAGGTTTGTGCGAACTCCGACCGAATACCAGCTGACCGGAAGGCAATTAGCCAGATATCTTGCATAAATTTTTGTTTTTCTAAAAGTTTTTAAATGCAAAGTTACTTGCAAGTCCTATGGCCTTGTTCGGTTTCGCTAACACTCTTGGATGGCTCGCGCTTCTAAGCATAATTCCGCTGATAATCCTTTACCTGATAAGGCCGAGGCCCAAGGATTTGGACATACCATCTCTGATGTTCTTCATAAAGGCGAGGAGCGCTGCCGATAAGAGGAGCTTCTTCAGGACGTTCATAAGGGACTGGCTTTTCTGGCTGCAACTGATGTGCCTGCTGCTGCTTTCTTTGGCAGTGGTTGACCCGTTCATCATGGTGAAGAAGGATGTTGTTTCCGATAATGTGGTGCTGGTGATAGACGCGAGTGCAAGCAGCCAGGTAATGGAGAATGGAAAATCAAGATTCCAGCATTCGATCTCTGAAGCGAAGAAGCTTCTTGGAAGCAAGAATAGCGTCGTGCTCATAAAAGGCAACTCAGCGATTGGGGTCAGGGACAGGAACAGGAGAGAGACAATAGATTACCTTGATTCCTTGCAGCCGAGCGACACTAGAAGCAAGGTCGGAGACGCGATATTGCTTGCTGGAGACATAATCGATGGCAAGGGAAGGGTCATAGTCTTCAGCGACTTCATAAACACCGAGGGAACGCATCCTGAGATAGCAAAGGCCATCCTCGCAAGCAAGGGGATGACAGTTGATTTCATAAACACGATCAAGGAGAAAAAGAAGAACGTCGGGATAGTTGATGTCAAGGCTGATGACGACGCGACGAGCGTTTTCATAAAGAACTTCGGAGATGCAGGAGAGACGATAATACTGACTGCGAAGGATTTCACAAAGACGCTTTTCATAAATGCGGGGAAAATCGAGACCGTGAGCTTCGGGACTACACCTGGAATAACAAAAATCGAGATAATAACCCATGATGACTTCCCTATAGACGACGTTGCATATGTCAGCGCGCCGGACGATGAAGTAGTCAAGGTATTGCTGGTGACGAACAAGGAATCTCTATACACAAAGGCTGTCCTGCAGTCATTGAAGAACGTGCAGGTTGAAGTGGCAGAGCCACCGGTGATACCGAAGGATGATTTTGACGTGTACATCATCGACAACATAAACCCTACGAAGATGCTTCCAGGTACATTCGCAGACCTGAGGAGAAAAGCAGAGGCTGGAGCGAGCCTTGTTGTAATCGCGCAGGACCTGACAAGAGGGATTGATTATGAAAATATCCTGCCAGTTAGCTTCATGGGCGTCGGAGGGGCAGGGACAATCTTGGCAGACCAGGCAAGCAGGATAACAAAGGACGTGGAATTCGGAGGGGTCGATTCATACTTCGAGACAAACCTTGAGGAAGGAGCGCTAAGCCTTGCAAAAGTCAGCAATAGCTCGATAATTGCTCTGGAAGAGACTGGTGATGGAAAGATAGTCTATTACGGAATAATGGAAAGCAAGAGCGACTTCAAGCTTAGCCCTTCATACCCTATATTCTGGAGCAACATGCTGAAGTTCCTAACTAACCAGAACGACATAACATCGCTGAACATGAAGACAGGAACAGCATTGGTGTTCGACAGGCCCAAGAAAGTGAGCACGCCTGAAGGAGAGGTCACAAAGCAGACAATCATACTGAACAAGATAGGGATTTACGCAACAGAGGAGAAGAAGATAGCTGCAAACCTGCTGAGCGACGCGGAATCGAATGTTAACGAGCAGAAGCAGAAGCTCGGGCAGGGGCTTGACAAGTTCGTGTTCGCTCCTGTCAAAGAGAATGTGCAGATGGACTTCGGCAAATGGCTGATAATACTCGCGATAGCGCTTATGTTCTTTGAAGTGATATGCATAAAATTCAGGGGTGAAATATGAGCCAGATAAAAATACTGTATTGGTTCGTGGAATACCCTTGGGTGGTTGGGCTGATAATACCCCTGATAATCGTCATGACAATATTCGTCATGTGGAACGCAGGGAAACGCAAGGGCAAGGGACGGCTGCCATTGATAATATCGAGGACCGTGCTGTTCGCGTTGCTGCTCATAGCGCTCGCTTCCCCTTATGTGCAGGAAGAGACTGTCGTGCAGGGGGATCCGTTCGTGAAGATAATGATGGACAATTCTACATCATACAACCTGTTCGACAGGAAGAGCGCGGAGAACACCATAGCCACGCTGAAGAACCTCATAGAGGTCGAGGAAAAGACAATAGGATACGAGGAAATATCCGCGCTCGGGGATGACGTGCTCGGAAACCTGGAAAAGGACGAGAGCGTGCTGCTTGTCACAGACGGAAACAACAATCACGGCTCGAGCCTCGGAGATATCGCGCTGCATGCAGCAAGACTGAACAGCACATTGAATGCATTGAGAGTCGAGCCATTGCAGGATGATTCCAGCATTTACATCGTCGGGCCTGAAAAGGCGATCGAAGGGATTGACACCACATTCAGGGTAAAGGTAGACAAGACAATCCCTGACAAAGGCAACCATATCACTGTGCTGCTTGATGATGAAGTGGTATATGATGTCATCACGAAAGACACGATGATTGAGGTTACGAGGCAATTCGAAGGCGGCTATCATACCCTGCAGGCGATGATAGGGACAGATGACTTCGAGAAAAGGAACAACATCTTCTACAAGGTCGTGAAAGTCATAAAGAAGCCGAAAGTCGTGCTCTACACCGAGAAAGATTCGAGGCTGAATGAATTATTGAGCAAGGTGTACGAAATCACGCCGACCGCGACGCTCGACGAGCTGAGCAATGATTACCAGGCATTGGTGATAGATGACCTATCAGCAGAGAAGCTTGATCCCAATGTCAACAGGATAAGGGATTTCGTTGCAGATGGCAATGGGCTATTTGTTGTCGGCGGGAAGAACTCATATGATTACGGGAATTACAAGGAATCATTGATACAGGGCTTGTTGCCAGTTGACATAGGAACAGGCGAGAAGAAGGACGAGAAAGTGAATATCGTCATAGTAGTGGACATATCGAAAAGCGTCGGGGATACTTATGGCGCTGGATCTGCTGAAGATGTGGAGAAAGCGCTCGCGCTCAGCGTGATAGACAACCTCAATGACGCAAGCCAGGTCGGAGTGATCGCGTTCAATACGAGAGCTTATGTCGTTTCAGAGCTGCTGCCATTGGCAGGAAGGAAAGAAGAGCTGAAGAGCAAGATAAGCTCGCTGATAAACATAGGCAACACGCATATACCAATAGGATTAGGAAGAGGGATACAGATGCTTGAGACCGCACCTGGGGGAAAGAACATAGTGGTAATCTCCGATGGTAAATCTGGTGGTGTGTCGCAATCACAAACCTTGGCCATGGAAGCTGCTGAGAAAGGGATGAAAGTGTATGCGATAAGCGTCGGCTATGATGACCCTGATGATGACCAGAACGCATTGTATGGAGACGGATACCTACAGTCAATAGCAAGAGCCGGAAAGGGCGTGTGGTTCAAGGGCGAGGAGACGCCGCAGAAAGTAAAGGCCATATTCGGGGAGCACACTGAAGGCGATGCAAGAGACTCTTACCAGGCGATCGTGCTTGACGAGGACCATTTCATAACGCAGGACCTGGAGATATCAGCTTTGGTGACTGGCTTCAACCAAGTGCTGCCGAAAGCTTCTAGCAGAGTGCTGATAACACTGGACAGCGGAGAGCCTATAATGACTGTGTGGAGATTCGGTCTTGGAAGGATAGTTGCGTTCTCAACTGACTCTGGAAGCGAGTGGAGCGGGGACTTCTACAGCGCTGACAATTCAATCGCATTGACCAGAGGATTGAACTGGGTGATAGGCGATCCAGAGAGAGGCGTCAAGGAATACATCGACATAAAGGACGGAAGGATAAACGAGACAACAGAGATAATCGTCAAGACCCTGAAACCTCCGGAAGACGAGGACATCGTATTCTACAAAATAGGGGATGATCTCTACTCCGCGACAATACCGACAGACAGCCTCGGCTTCCATGAGAGATTCGGAGCCAAATACGCCGTGAATTACAAGGCAGAATACGAAGAGGTCAACTTCAACGAAGAGCTGGAGAAAATAGTCCAGAGCACAGGCGGAAAAGTGTTCGAGACCAATGACATAAGCGGAATTGCAGAGGCAATCTCCACTCAAAATAGAAGAGTCATAGAAAAGAAAACATATTTAAGATGGCCGTTCATAATCGCTGCACTTGTGTGGTACCTGATAGAGGTCTGCATAAGAAGGATAGCAGAGAACAGGAAGAAATAAGATGTTTGACAAATGGAAGATGAAGAGGCGGATGAGCGAAGTGCAGAAGCTCGAGAAAGAGGTCAGCAAGCTCAAGGGCGGTCCTGCGAAGAAAGCTTCAGACACGCCTGTCAAAAAAGACGACCTCGGGATAGCTGTTGAAGGGAAGTACATAACAAAGGACCTGAGATTCAGGTGGGTCTACCTAATTCTGATCGCGATCCTGATAATCGCAGGGCTGACTGTGTTCTCGCAGTGGAAATTCAAGGACATAAACAACGCATTCAATGAGAAAGTAAGCGAGCTTGAGAAGACATACACAAATCTCAAGGACAAGGAGAGCAGGCTCAATGCCACATCAGAGGAATTACTGCTGAAGACTGAGAGGGAAGAGACCCTGGCAAGCGAGTACGAGCAGATGAGGAAGCAGAAAGAGGCATTGCAGGCTGAGAGGGACGAGCTACAGAGGAAAAACACCAATTTAGAGACGCAGGTTGACCAGGCAAACGCTGAGATAGACAGGCTTGAGATGGAAGTCCAAAGACTTGAAGAGAGGATTGAAGAACTTGAAGGTAATTGAGAACGCGCTTGGAGAGGTGAGGAAGATGCTTGTCCTCTCGAAAGTGTTCATCACGATGATCGACGGGGTGCTGGTTTTCTTGGTGGCATTCCTGCTGTTTTTGCTGATAAAGATACCATGGTACCTCAGCGTCATACCATTCGTAATCTATATTCTGGTTTATGGAAGGAAGAGGATTCTGGGGATAAGATACACCCAGGTAGAGAGAGTGGTGCCTGAACTTAATGAGAAGCTAAGGACTGCTGCTGACAATGTCGGCAAGGACAATGAAGTTGTCGAGGCACTGAACAAGGAAGTGCTGATGGACATGAAGAAGATAAGGACTTCCCTGTTCTTCGGGTCGAAAAGCAACATGAAGAAGCTCGGCTGCATGGGTGTGCTCGCGTTCATGGTGATACTGGTGGCATCCTTCGACGTCGAGATATTCGACTTCGTCACATTGGGGAAGAGCAGGCTTGATGATGAGAATTTCCTTCCTACGCAGAAGAACATTGGCGTGTTCATAGACGAAGGGGATGACGACATCTACGGCGACGAGAGCATAATAGAGTATGGGAATGACGAGATACTCATAGGCCTGAACACTGTGGAAGGTAACAGGGACCTGAGCCAGAGGAAGGAGCTCGAGAAGAAGAACTTCGCGTCGTCATACCAGGAAGAGAAAGAAATATATGCAACCTCTGATTCATCGTTCAGCGAGAACATCGCAAAAGAAAACCAGGAAGTCGTTAAGAAATATTTCAATCAAATAACACAAGGGTGAGGAGATAAAATGAAACTAGACGAAGTGCCGAACTATATTGACGCAGTATTCAAGGGAATGAAGAAAGTCGTGATAGGACAGGATGAAGTCATAAAGCAGATGCTCACCGCGATAGTGGTCGATGCGCATGCGATACTTGAAGGCTACCCTGGGCTGGCGAAGACATTGTCTGTCAAGACACTGGCCAGGCTGCTTGACCTGAGATTCTCGAGGATACAGAACACTCCTGACCTGATGCCATCGGACATCCTAGGAACTTATCTCATAGAGGACACCAAAGGCACGAGGGAACTGAAATTCCAGCAAGGACCGGTGTTCGCCAACATAGTTCTTGCTGACGAGATAAATAGGGCGACGCCCAAGACACAATCTGCCTTGTTGGAAGCGATGCAGGAAAGGCAGGTCACAGTTGGAAAAGAGACTTACAAACTGGACAGGCCGTTCTTTGTCCTTGCGACGCAGAACCCGATAGAGCAGGAAGGGACATATCCTTTGCCTGAAGCGCAGACTGACAGGTTCCTATTCAAGATAAAGACAGAATACCCGAGCTTCGATGAGGAGATGGAGATCGTTGAGAAGTACAGCGAAGTGCTTGAAGAAGCCCAGTTGAAGCCTGTTCTGAAAAGAGAGGATATAGCTGATCTGCAGAACCTGGCAAGGAAGATACCGATTGCCAATGACCTAAAGAAGTTCGCTCTGGACATAGTGACGAGCACAAGGAAGAAGAAAGACCTGATTGAATACGGAGCAAGCCCAAGGGCATCAATAGGTCTTATACTGGCAGCCAAGGGAAGGGCATTGATAGAGGGAAGGAAGCATGTAAGCAGAGAAGACATAGTCAAGATGGCATTCCCTGTGTTGAGGCACAGGATTGTCCTGAGCTTCGAGGCTGAAAGGAACAACATAACACCTGATGATGTGATCAAGATCCTGACAAAATGATGGACTTAAGCTTTCTGAAGCAGCTTGACAAGCTTTCACTTGTGATAAACAAGAAGGTAACATCAAATTTCTACGGCGGCAGGGAAAGCAAGGTCTCTGGAAAGGGTTTGTTGTTCAAGGACTACAGAATATACGCGCCTGGAGACGACATAAGGACTGTTGACTGGAAAGTCTATGGGAAGACAGACCATCTCTATGTGAAACTATTCGAGGAAGAGAGGAACCTAACCGCGCACATAATAATAGACTTCAGCTCAAGCATGAACTTCGGGAAGAAGATAAAGAAACACGAGTACGCTGCGATGATCGGGATAGGCTTCGCATACATGGCGTTGAAGAACAACGAAAGATTCGTGCTGAGCACATTCTCTAACAAGCTTGAACTTTTCAGGGCGAAGAAAGGAAGGAAGCAGCTTGTAGCTAGCATAGACTACCTGAACAGGAAAAAGCCAGAAGGCGGGTCGAACTTCGAGAGAAGCATAAGCCCGTACAAGAAGGCAATAAACTCCAAGTCATTGATAGTGATAATATCCGACTTCCTCTATGACACGAAGGAGATAAGGAACGTCGTGGACAATTTCAAGGATCATGAGCTGATACTCATACAGGTCCTTGACGAGATGGAGAGCAAGCTCGATCTGCAGGGAGAATTCAAGCTGAAGGACATGGAGAGCAACAGCATGCTAAGGACGTTCATAAGCCCTTTCCTGAGGACCAAATACCTTGACAACCTCAGCAGCCACAGCGCCAAGATAAAGAAGATATGCGACGAGGTTGGCGCGAGATATTTCTTCGTTGACACAGGGACGCCGATATTCGATAACTTCTACAGGATACTAAGGTAACGCAACGTCATCGTCTTTCACAACGCCTATGTCGACAAGCTCGTAGTTCCAGGTCTTGCCGCTGGACTCAACTTTCACAGGCATCTTATAGAATTTCTCAATCTGGATCTTCGTGTTGCCGTACTCGACAATCTCGACTGTTCTCCTTCCGACCATCGCTGACCCTGTTATTTTCGCTTCAGGAGGGACTTCGTTCAGCCAGTCATAAGGAGTCTTGGTGATCACGTCCTTGAAAGGAACCTCGATCTGCTTTGTCTTGTCCTTGCATTTTATATTAGCAGTATTTGTGCAGTAAGCGACTGCTGACTCATCTGAAAGGTCGATGTAAGCGATGTCATATTCTCCGAGGTAATCATTGTAGTCCGGAAGGATCACCTTCATCTTGTCTCCCTTGATGAAAATCTCGTATTCACGCGGGTTTTCCGGAGATTGATCGAATTTGTAGCGGAGATTCGCGTCGTCCTTGCTCACCAAAAGAGCAGAAACCTGAGAGTCATAAAGCACCGGTATGTTGCCATCCGAGGCCTGCTTTGCTGGCTGCGAAGGCTCTTCCTTTGGAGTGCATGCTACCAACAGAAGCAACGCAATAGCGAGTATGATGAATTTTTTCATAATCTAAGTAGACAAGCATCCAAGATATAAAAACGTTTTGATTTTAAAGCGGATCTTGAGGGATTTGAACCCCCGACCCCTTGGTTAAGAGCCAAGTGCTCTAGCCAGGCTGAGCTAAAGATCCTTAAAGCAAAAAATCCAAATTAGCCATTTAAATACTTTTTTAATATGCATTTATTCTTTCAGCTACCCAGAAAGTCGCCAAAGGCGTGAATATCATCTGCAAGACAGGCGTTAGACCGATAGTTGTAAACGGGATAAGCGGCATAATGGGCAAATAAGAAAATCTTCCTGTTGCCTGCGCATAGATCTCGAAGATGACTGCGATTGCGACACCTAAGATTATTGAAAGCATGGCATTTCTTTTTTTGGTTATCGACCAAGCGAATGATAAATTCACCAGAGAGATGACTAAGAAAACAAGCAGGACCATGATGACATCGCCAGCAGCAGCTTCCAAGATGCGCGGCACGAATTCCTGCTGCGACATTTCAGTCGTTGTCTTGTAGAGAAGAGAATGCGGGACTTCCCACGCCAAGTTGAAAAGAAACGCAAAAATTGTGATGGACAATATCCAAATGGAAAGCTTGTTGCGCATGCTTTTCTTATCAGGTTTGTTGATTAAAAATCTTGCTAATTTGAGTTTTATTTTCATCGTTAGAAAGATATATAAACTTACAGTTCAAAATCTAGTTGGAAATGGAAATTCGATTGAAAAAGAAGGTGAAGAACCCAATAATAATCGAGGGTTTCCCTGGATACGGGCTGATTGGAACTCTAGTCACAGAATTCTTGATAAAGCACCTTGATGCAAAGCAGATCGGAAGGATAAGGCTGTATGAAGTTCCGCCGTTGGTCGCGATACACGATGGAAAAGTTGTTGAGCCTCTCGGGATTTTCTACGATGAAAAGAGAAATGTCGTGATACTCCATGCCTTGAGTTCTGCTTCAGGGTTGGAATGGAAGATTGCCGACATAATACTGAAATTGAGCAAGGAACTCTCTGCCAAAGAGATAATAAGCATCGAAGGCGTCGGAAGCCAGAGCATGATACCAGACAGCACAGTATATTTCTATGGGAAAAATTCTGCACTTGAGAATTCAGGAATAAAGAAACTCAATGAAGGCATAATAGTCGGGGTGACCGGAGCTTTATTGCTGAAAGACGAGGGAGAGGTCCCGTTGACATGCGTATTCGCAGAGACGCACAGCACATTGCCAGATTCGAAAGCTGCGGCAAAAGTAATTGAGGTAGTTGCGAAATACCTCGGAGTGAAGGTTGATATCAAGCCGATGATCGCGAGGGCGAAGGAATTCGAAGACAAGATAAAGAACATAATAAACCGAGTGCAGGAAACGCAAGAAGTGCAAGAGAAGAAGAAGCCTAGCTATTTCGGTTAAGTCTTTACAGCTTCGTAGCTTTCTTATGAATTTCGTAGCCTATCTTGTGCAGCTTAGGATATCTCACCTTGAAGGCATCGCAAACCCTCTTCTCTGACTTCATGCAATCATTAAAATCAGCTTTTTCGACTTCATGCTCGTAAACTATGTGAAACAACTCATGGTACAGAACAGATTTCATGAAAGCCTTCTCCATCTTTATCGGGAGATGCTCTAGCAAACCATTGAGAATCTTCTTGCAGAGATAGATATGCTCCTTCTCTGAATGATGGATGAGTGCTGGTATCTTGAGCTCGTCGAAATCAGTCCCTTCCTCCAGGGCCTGCGCTATTATAGGGGACTTCTTGGCTGTCTCCAGGAATTTCTTGTGGTCCATGAACCTTATCTCGCAGTCAAGCTTGAAATGCCGCAAAGCATCTTTCGCGATGGAGAGAATGTTCTTTTCCGTGAGCATGGGGAATGCTTTAACAGCTAGGTTTATATATTTTGTTGAACAAAAATAGGTTTATGAGGAAACTAGCATTATTGTTCTTGCTGCTTGCCATAGCTGGATGCACAAGAGAGATTGAAGTGCGCTTTGAGGATGATGTAGTGATATTCGTAGAAGTAGCAGACGAGCAGGACGAATGGGAAAGGGGATTGATGTTCAGGAACACATTAGATGATGACACCGGGATGATTTTCATGTTTGATAAGGAAGATTATTACAGTTTCTGGATGAAGAACACACGGGTACCTCTTGACATGATCTGGATCAATGAAGAAAAGAGGGTTGTTGACATCAAGGAAGCAGAGCCCTGCATAGACGATCCTTGCACGAGCTATAAGCCATCTGGAAAAGCCAAGTATGTCCTAGAGGTTAACCAGGGATTCGCAGAAAAGAACGGGATAAAAGTCGGGGATAAAGTAGATTTCTAGGCTCTTCTTCTTTTGATGAACCTTACTTTCGAAATCTCTTTCATCTCTGCCAAAGAATCTTCCAGGCGCTTGATCCTGGAGCGCAAGTCAACCATTGAAGACTCGTATCTTCGATGGACTGATTTTATTTTCGTAAAAGAATTCTCGGTCTTTATCTTGTGATCCCTAAATTTGCTCATCAAGAACCTGAAAGCCTCGCTCCTCGATAAAAACCAATCGCCGATTCCTATTTTTTGTCACCTCTATTAGAAGAAATTTTCACTTTTGGCAGTATATAAAGATTATGGATGAAGAAATTAAAGAAAAAAAGAAAAAATCACTTGAATTTTGCCTTGATGTCCTTGTCGAACATCAGTCCCCACCAGACAAACACTGCCCATGCTGTCCCGATAGGGAAGCTCAGGACACCGAGAATTGACACAACAAGCAAGAAAATCCTCGCGGTGTTGTTGTACTTCATCACGTTGATGCCTGCGAAGATCTCGACAATCCCGTATGCGATTACAAATAATCCTAGGATTGCACCCATGCCTCCTAGCAAACCGAAGCCCGACATCATGAATCCCATGAATGACGCGCCGAACAACAAGCCAAGGCCTGCAAGAGCGGATAATCCTCCGAAAACTATTGCAATGATGCCCATGACTTTAACTATGGTTTCTATATTTTTAGCCATGCAATAAACCTCCTTTTTGATGAAGAAATGCATATTTTGATGGATATAAATTTATTGATGATAAAGCTTATAAATCGAAAATCTGGCTAAGCGATGCATGGTAACATTCGAGAAGGGAAGGTATTACATCGAATATGATCGTGAAGGCTGTATAGGCGCTGGCACTTGCACTGCTGCTTACAGATTGAACTGGGTTCTTGATGACAGCGACGGCAAGGCTAACATGAAGAAGAAAGAAATCGAAAGCCAGGAAGAGCTTGATGGCAACATTGAAGCTGCGAAAGTGTGCCCTGTCTCTGTGATAAAGATCATGGACAAGAAGACTGGGAAAAGGATCGCCTAATTCCTTGAGTATTTCTCTACTATCTTTTCCAATGCGAGGTTTGTGAGGAAATAAGAACCATCTTTTGTCCTTCTAAGGAAACCACGTCGCATCATCTCAATTGCGTCAGTGGCACGACTTGGATCTGAAAAACGGACTGGCTGCCATGAACCAGAGACTCTTGATCTTGTGATAATGCCTGTAGCGATGTCCTCGAATTCAAACTTTCCCAATGTGCCGGTGTAATAGCCGCTGCTTGGGTGGACCAACCTTCTCGGAGAGTAAAGTAACTGTTCTACCATGCAAATTTGAGTACGTATAAAGTTATTAAACTTTTTGTAATAAAAGTTATAGTTATTACTGAGATATATTAAGTTTATTTTGCTTATAAATTATAAGTTATTATTAAATGTTAAGAACAGATATAGATTATTATTCGACGAAAACTAGTGATAAATTATTTAATGTTATGGTAGAAAATAATGAGGAATATTTAGTCTTTGCTTAATTATATTGTATCCATCGGGCTCTGGACTTTCTTCAATTGCTCACGCGAAACTTTCGTGTAAATCTGCGTAGTGCTCAAATTCGAGTGCCCCAGGAGCTCCTGGATAATCCTAATGTCCGTGCCTCCCTCGAGCAAATGCGTAGCAAACGAGCTCCTGAGAGCGTGGCAGAAAACCCTCTTTTTCAATCCGGCGTTCTTTGCTGCATTATTCACTATCTTCTGGGCCATCCTTATTGAAAGGTGGCCGTTATTCGTCGGGAAAACGTATTCAGAATCATATTTCCGTTTGGCTAAATAAGTAGCGATCTTGTCAGCAGACCTCTTCGAAAGGATGATATGGCGGTCTTTCTTGCCCTTCCCTGCCAGTACGCGGCCCATCTTCTCTGCTAGATCAAGATCATTAACTTTCAACCTGACGGCCTCGGAAACGCGCATGCCCGAGGAATACATCAGCTCGACCAACAGCCTGTGCTTCTTGTTGTCGATGGCTTCAAATAATTTCTTTATCTCTTCCTTTGACAGGACAGTCGGAAGTTTTTTCTCTGTCTTCGGCGATCGTATCTTCGCGAAGATATCCCTGTCCATCATGTCCTTGTAGAAGAATTTCAATGAGCTAAGGACCAAGGAAACTGATGCAGGCTTCTGCTTTTTTTCGCTCATCAGATAGGCCATATAGGACTTCACATCGTCTTCCTGGATCGAGATTGGCTCTTTCTTGGAGAAATCCAAAAACTGCTGGTTATGCCTTAAATAGGCCTTAACGGTCAAATTAGAGAAGCCGCGAATCTTCAATTCTGTTGATAATTTATCGAGTATCATGCAGCACGCCCCGAGTTTCCGACGACCGCATATTTGGCAACAATCCTCTTGATATCATCAGAAGAAAGAGGGATGTATTTAGCAGCGTGCCTTCGCAGCATTGTGTCAAGCCCGCTGATATGAGCCTCATAAAGAAGCATGTATGAGATCCTATCCGCTTTATTCACCAAGCGTCTTTCCTCATCAGCCTTACATTCGAATCTTATCTTTGGCGCCTGGAGTTCCTGTAACCCATTTGCAAGCGCAATTTCTCTTCTGGTTGCGACAGAGATTCTTTCTGGCTGATGACCGTTCTGTACAAAGCGATTCTCCCCATCAACTAGAACTTCCAGATGACCAATGGAAAAACCATGGCCTCTTGCCAGGCATTCCGAGAGCCTCTGAACGGCGAGGATATGACAGACGTATTCAGCATCTTTTATGTCTGGTAGAGCTTCGCGTGGAACAGTAGTGAACCTGAAATCGAAATGCTCATCACTTGCAAAGTCTATCCCATAAGAAGCATTTGCGAGTATTGCTGCGTCAGTCGCGTTTATATGCCCTCTTGGGCGGCGTTTGCCTACGCGTCCATACGCAAGATGATGCGGATCAGAAGAAGAAACAGCAGTGATTATTTCAGGAAGATTCGGATATTGATATTGGAAATTAGATTCATCAATGCCAATTGGGAGTCTGTTTGGTCTCGCTAGTATTTCTCGCACCCTCTGTCACTACAAAACCCCCCTAAACCCTTTGTCACAAAATCTTTTTTCGTATAATCTATTACTTTATACGTCTAATTTGTATATAAACTTATTGAAAAAGGAAAAAAATCAGCATGCTGGAGAATCAGACCATGCACATAAGCCAGTTGCTTCGCACTGCACTTGTCCCTTAGAAGAATACTGCGCGCAAAGGCCTTTCATAGATTCTGTTTCGCCTGGCTTCGGGCAACATTTTTCTCTTTTTTCACCAAAGTAAGAATATGCGAGCATCCTCTGCATCTCAGCGATCTGCATGTCTTTCCTGGCTAATTCATTGTTTAAAGCCTGCAGTTGCGCATCGCAAGAAAAGCCATCATCCTGGATTGCGGGCGTTGGATTTATCGAGAACAATCGCGAAAATGGATTGATTGCTGGAGAAGCTTGAGAACTGGATATGTCGATTCCTACTGCGTCTGTATCGCGTTTCTTGCCCTCAGGAACGAGGTCTGTTGCGATGTAAGGCGTTGGAGCGTTCTGTGTAGGCAACATCGTAGGATTGAGGTTTATAGAGGAAATAGCCTGCTTGCTCTTCGTTGCCCATAGAGGATCATCAAGATAAGCGCGAGGTATCGCGTAAGAACCGCCTGGCTTCAAGGCATTGAAAGTGAATTGACCTGTGAGCGAATCTGAAGTAGGATAATTGACAGCGAAGAACCCTGCCATGGCAACAAACATCACTGCGAGGAAAATAGCCCTTGCATGAGAATATGGGATTGTTGTGATTATCAAGCACCTCTTAAGACAAAGTGAAAGGAAAAATCTTATTTAAAGCTTTCTACCTATTGCTGGATGCAGCGCCACTTGCAGTAATGGCCGCCGTTGTCGAATGTGGTTGAATCACAAGTAGGCTGGCTGGTTATCTTCGGGCATTCAGCCTGTCGCTTTCTCTGCTCATCATACTCAAGGATGTTCTCAGACGCTGATCTAGGCGTCGCAGACAGAGTACCTGCAGAACAGAAGCATTTCTCATCAGGCGGCACGGGAATAGGCGCAGGCAAGCCTGATGCGCACGAGGGATTGCAAGCCTGGACCGCTGCCAAAAGCTGGTTGTATTTCCTTTCCAAGTCGGTGAGGCGCACATTGATATCAGATGTTGAAGATGAAGAAGAAGCAGTCGTTACCTGGCTGCTTGTGAACCACGGAATGCCGAAGAACTGCCCTGTTGGGCCTGTACCGAATGTCTTGAACGTCAGAAAAACCGCTCCAAATGCGATGATTATGGCTCCTACAACAAGCAATTGTGAACGTGTATTTGGGTCCATATCCATGTCCTTTGAAGCGGTATCGAGGCAGCGGTTTATTTAAAGTTTCTCATTTCTTGGCCACTGATTGCGCTGGAATATCGAGCTTCAGGCCCTTGCCTTCAACCACTGAATACTTCAGGTCATGAGGGTTCATGCCGAGCTGCACAGGCTTGTCGAATGTAACAAGATATTCAAGCTTGTTCCTCATGGTCAATTTCAAGCCATGAATGCTCTCATCCTGGACTACTTGTTCAACACTATCAAGAGAATAGCCAGCGTGTATGTTATCCCCGATTCTTTTGTATCCATACAATGTCGCCCCAATCAGGGTCATGTAAACCAATGCTTTCCTTATCTTCATTTGAAACCACCTCACTTTTTTGAGGTGTTACGGCATTGCTTTTAATATGGATTTGGGATGATTTTCCGGAAGATTTACAAGAAAGGGCCTAATGGCCCCTTCCTGGTGGGATACAATACCCCCCTTTACAGCAAGGATCGCCTTCAGCTATGGCATCTGGCCCTGAATCTGAAGGGCCATCATCCACACGGACTTCCAGCGAGCTTGGCGTAGGTTTGGGTATTGGTGGTGTCTTAGTTTCGGATGATCTCGACGGCATGCCATAGCATGGAGCCATATCAGCCGGTATGCACGCAA
>DATDVX010000036.1:0-5467 GCA_035289885.1 Candidatus Nanoarchaeia archaeon
CTTTGATATGCTGAACCGTCTTGTATTCTTTTCAATCTTGCGAGCCCAAAAGTTCTTATTGGACGATGGTTTTCTGTAATGGATGGGGCATTTATGCCAGAAGCAACCATGGATAAATACTACCTTTTTCTTGCCGACCAAAATGTCAGGGTTGCCTGGTAGCCTTGGGTGCATCTCATGAGAAATCTTGTTTCCTTTAAGATGGTTATGAATAACTTTCTCAGGATTGGTCCACTTGCTTCTAATCAAGGACATCCTTTTGCCCCTCTCCTTCTTAGAAAGAAAATCCATATTTTATTCGGGTTTGAAGTGCTTAATAGACTTTATGGTCAAAGCTTTTTTCAGTAAATTATATAAATTCCATTCACCTATTGTCATTTCATGCCAAAAACAATCGAACAGACACCATTCTTTAAGAACACGACTCCGGAAAGGCTCTATGATATCTACATGAGTTCCAAGGAGCATGGAAAGATGATCGGAGCGAAGGTTTCCATAAAGGATGAGGAAGGAACAAAATTCAAGGCACATGACGGTTGGATAATCGGGAAAAACCTGCAGCTGATTCCCGGGAAACTGATAATACAATCATGGCGAGGGAAAGACTGGAGGAAAAATGAGATTGATTCCACTTTGATTTTAAGATTCAACAAAGTAAAAGGCGGAGCTGAAATACACATGATCCATGCGAATGTCTCTGACAGGTATGCCAAGGACATAGACCAGGGATGGGACCAATACTACTGGAAGAATCTGAGGAAATACTTGAATTCTAAATAATCAAATGAGAGGGCAGGGATTTGAACCCTAATCTGAGCCTTCGCGGGGCCCCGTACTAATCCAGGTTATACTACCCTCCCGAATAGAATAATAATCAAAAGAAACCTTTATAAAGGTTTATTCAGCAAATCACCTTATGAAACAAGAACTAAAGGACACGGCGACAAACGCCAGCTTGAGCAACCAGAAGGGAAGTGTGCTGTTCAAATGCCCTTCCTGCGGCAAGACAGACGTCAAACGATCATTCAGGTCAAGAGTCATAGCTACGAAATACAAGTGCACTGACTGCGGCTTTGAAGGACCCAACTAAAGATGGGAAATGTCATACTCACGATACAGATAATGCCTGTTTCTCCTGAAACTGATTTAAACAAGATACTGGAAGAAGCGAAGAAATTCGCAGAGGAATTCAAGTACCACTTCGCAAAATCAGAGGAAGTTCCATTGGCCTTCGGATTGAAAAGCCTGAATATCACTATAAGCTATGACGAGAAGCGCGGCGGCTCAGACGAGTTCGAGGAAAAGCTGAGGGCAATAGACGGTGTGAACTCAGTTGAAGTCATAGATGCAAGGAGAGCATTCGGCTAGCAAGATGGACAGCCCTTTAACAGACGCGCAGATACAAAAGATAAATGAGATAGCAAAATTACCTCCTGAGAAACAGCAGGCAGAATTAAATTCATTTCTTAAGACATTGAACGCAGAGCAGATTGAATTCCTGAAGAGCCAGCAGGGAAACGGAGGCAAAGGCGGATCATGCCCCTTCTGCAACATCGCGCAGGGAAAGATACCATCGAAAGTGATATTCGAGGACAATGAAATCATGGCTGTGCTTGACATCAATCCAGCTACAAAAGGGCATGCGATAGTCTTCCCGAAAGAGCATTTTGAAACCACAAGCCAGATGCCTGACAAGATGGCAGGGAAGATATTCACATTGGCAAACAAGATATCGAAAAAAGCAATAGACGCTGTGAAAGCTGAGGGAACCAATATAATCGCTTCTAACGGAGTAATCGCTGGTCAGAGCTTGGGGCACGCGATGATACATGTGATCCCAAGATTCAAGGATGATGGCCTATCATTCCTGTGGCAGGGAAAGCGAGGCGATGACAAGGAACTCGAGAAGCTCCAGAAAGATATGAAAGGCATAACCTTGGATGAAGATGTCGTAAAGCCTCAGCAGCCTATTGAAATCGATGACGAAGACTTCGATGACATGATCCCTTAGAACAGAAGAAGCGCTTTTCCGGAAAGTATCGTGATCAAAAACCCTATGAGGAATGAGGGGACAAATGGGATCCCTTCCTTGATCTCAATATTCTTGACGCCTGAATTCCTTATTGCCTCGACCTGCTTCTTCTCAATTCCAAGCGCAGGGATGCCGTATTTCTTTTTTATCGATGGATCCACAATCCAGTCACCCGGAGTTAGCTTATCAACTGTGATGACCTTGTACATGCAAGCGTTCTCGACGGACTTCATGAGTATCCATGAATAGGTCATGACTATGAAGAACAATGCAGCGATGCCGATGAAGATCGAGATCATCTTGTTCTCAAAGAATATCATGCTCAGGATGAACATGACTACAAATGCGAGGATGAAAAGCTTGAGTGCCCTAACTGCAGGAGTCTTGACTAATTTTTTGCATTCGGTCAGGAATTCCTTCCTGTTCTTTATCGCAAGGAAAAGGCCGTACAAAACCCCGTAAATCGCGCCGAAGAATATTATGTTTATGAACAGTATGAGCAGGAATGGGTAATTAGTCTCGATGAAATAAGGCCTCGTGGCGAAGATCGCTCCCAATGCAATCAAGAGCTTTGCGTCACCGCCACCCCATTGCCTGGTGTAATACATTATATTGCCTATTGCGAACATGATGGCCAAGCCGATGAGGCCTGAAGTGAAATAACCCGGATCATTGCTAACCAATCCGTTTATCAGCCTGATGCCGATGCCGGCGGCAATCAAGGAGTAATTCATCCAGTCCGGAACCTCGCGCTTCCTGATATCCGTGACTGACCCGAACAACAGACCGATTAAACCCAAAGTTACCAGAACCAAATCAGCAATCATCAGCATAATCCCTACGAATAGCTTTATAAATTTTTTTACACCGGGATGAATGGCAATGATATCAGTAATAGGGGCTGGACCGGCAGGAAGCTTTACCGCTTATAACCTCGCGAAGAAAGGGATGGATGTCGAGATCTTCGAAGAGCATAGCGTAGTAGGGGATCCAGTTCAGTGCACAGGCATATTGACAGGGGATTTCGAAGGCTTGATACAAGTGAAGAAGGAATTCCTGATGAACAAGATAGACAAGGTTAAGGTGTATAGCCCGAATGAAACTGTTGATTTCAAGCTGAACAAGCCGAATTTCGTGCTGAGCCGAAATGGGTTTGACAGGTATGTCGCAGAGATGGCTGTCGACGCAGGAGCGAAGCTTCACTTGAACTCAAGGTTTCTCGGTTGCATGGAAGGAAAGAAGATAAAAATCAAGCTGAAAGACAGGATTGTCGAAACAGACTACCTTGTCGGGGCAGACGGGCCGCATAGCAAGGTGGCGAATTCCACAGGGATTTACGGCAACAGAAAATTCACTTTGGCATTCCAGGCGAATGTCAAGGGAGATTATGACAGGAAGCAAGTTGATTTCTTCATAGACGAAGGATGGTTCGGATGGGTCGTGCCTGAGAACGAGGAAGTCGCGAGGATAGGAGTGACGAGCTACGTGAAAACTCGGGATCATTTCGACAATCTGATGAAAAGAACAGGCGGGAAGATATTGAGCATGTTATCCGGTCCAATACCTGTCTATAACCCAAGATTGAAAACGCAGAAGAACAACGTGTATCTTGTCGGAGACGCAGCGACGCAAGTGAAGACATCGACACATGGAGGAATAATACCTGGCTTGATTGCCGGAAGGGAATTGTCAAGAGCGATAACAGAAAACAAGAGCTATGAAAAGCTCTGGAAGGGAAAAATCGGGAAGGACTTGTGGATACACCTGATGATAAGGAAGCTCATGGACAAGTTCAAGGCGAGAGATTGCGACAAACTAGTGAAGCTGATGAAACAGGAGAAGCTGAAGAACATAATCGAGGAGTTCGACAGGGAATTCCCGTCAAAATACGCTGCCAAGATGATGCTCAAAGAACCCAGGTTACTTAGTTTTGCCTTGAAGTATTTCAGCTAGTACTCAAGCCTGTATCTCAATATGGCTCCTATACCACCCAAGCCATCAAGCTTTTTTCCAGCCTCATTCTCAGAGCTTATTATCCTGACATCGCCAGAGGATTTTTCAACAGATCTCATGACGCGGTCAAGGAGGTTGAAGGTGTTGTTCTCGCGTGATTCCTGGATAAGGGAATCTGTAACCAACAATGTCCTGACAGCGCCAATTGAAGCTGCGGCTGAAACCTGCTGGAAACCATAAGCTGCTGGGCCGTTCTTCCCGATTTCCATGAACAATTCCTCAACAAGAGAAGTCTCGACATAAGTCCTGTCCTGCTTCAAGACAGTCTTAACCTCGTCCCTTTTCAAAACTTCAGCTATCGCGGATTTGCCTGAGGAATAGCATGTTGCGAGTGTTATCCTTGAAGCAAGGTCAGTCTTCTTCTTTATCTCCTTGAGTAAATCATCCTTGAAAAAAGCTGGAGATGCAATTATTATATGCTCGATACCATAGCGGGAAACATATTCCTGCAGGATTTTCGTGATATCAGAATAGAATGTTGATTCCTTGACGACCTCAGGAGAGCCTTTCTTCTGTATATGGCCCTCGATCTCAGACAAGTATTCAAAGCCGTAGTTCTTGAGGATGGCGAAAGCGGCAGTCTCTCTGTCCAGAGTGCAGATAAGGACTTTCGATGACTGGGATGAGGTGGCCTCTTTCAGCTTGTTGATCTGGTAATTGAGGAATTTTTCCTTCTCTATGCTCAATGACGCATCTTCCTCTATCGTCAATGTGTGGTAAGATCCGCGAGGAACATCATCTGGGCCGTCGACTATCTTGCCGGAAACCCTAAGGTTGTTCGAGGCTTTTGCGAACTCGACCTTCTCGACTGAAATCTTTATCAAAGCAGGCCTCTTGACAACATCAGTCTTCCTCTGCTCAGAACCATCGCCTATCTTTATCTTCCTTACAGTCTTTGAAGCGACCAGATCACCATCATCAATGACCTGACTCAAGCACCAGAGATCATCCATGCTCTCGGATTTCAGGAAAACATAGCCTTTATTGAATTCCTGCTTCAAAATCTTCATTTTTGCTTAGTAAGCTTTATATATTATAAACCTATTTGTCTAAACCGAACATGGGTGACGAAAAGAGACCAATCTCATACGTAGCAAACTTCGTTGCTTTGATAGCGCTCTTCTTCATTCTGTACATAATCATATTGCCTTCAGGCGAAAAAGCCAAGCTTGTCGATGATTCTTCTGTCATCGGGACAGGAACGCCTGCATTGGGCAACACCGGAGCATATGGAAGTACAGGAACAAGCGGAAGCGCATATGAAAATGCCCGAACATTGCTTGTGGAAAGCCCCGGGATAGTCAAGCCTTTCACAGAAGAGATAGGGGCACAGCCAATATCATCTGTAAAACTATTCACGAACCAGGAGACTGACGTTTCAACAATAGCAAGCTCATTATTGCTCAAGAAAAGCGTGTTTTC
>DATDVX010000037.1:0-4531 GCA_035289885.1 Candidatus Nanoarchaeia archaeon
GCGCCAAAAAATAAAGTTTCATACTCTACTGAACATGCAAACCGAGACATTAGTGCTCAAGGAAATAGAATATCCTGATAGAATGAGCTGGGATTTAGTAGATAGGTTTGCAGATGAAATGCCTTCTTATGACAATGATCCTAGCAATCCTGAATGGAGAGCGACTCCTGTTATTCCAATTGATTTAAGATCCGAAGGCTATGGAATAGTGCATGTCAAAGACGAATCAGACAAGAGAAGCAACCCGACACAGACAATAAAAGACAGGGCTGCTTGGGAAATAGCGACATTATACAGGGATTTCGGAAGAGGGCTCTACTTGAAAAGGAAAAGCGGCTCCTTGAATGGAGATGTAGGAAGCATTCCTGTGCCCAGACTTTCATTGATAACGGCTGGCAATGTAGGAAGAGCAATCTCTCATGTGTTCAACAGATACGGATTACCGCCGATGAAGCTTCTCCTTGACAGTTCATTATCAACAGAAAGACTTGATATCTTGAAGGGGTTATATGCAGACCTTTATATGGTGAATCTTGACGAGAGATTATTGCTTCCGCATGACATCAAAAGGCTCACCAACAACGCTGATGGAGTCGACATAACTTCCGTGATGGCGATTGAGCCACAGGCAGTCTTCTATGACTGGCATGTCCATGAAGCGTTCAATGAAAGCCCTGATGAAATTTACTTGCCATATGGCTCTGGAAGACTGTTTGAGAATTACCTGACTTGGCAGGAAAGGGCATTGAGAAACCAGAGGCAAGATCCACGCTTGATGGCTGATATAGGAAAGGTTATCGGAATGAGCATACTCGGCGGAGAGCCTGCAAAAAGAGATAGCTTGGCCAATAAGTTGACAAAGAGCTTCAATCCATTCGTATTATTTGATGACCAGGACATCGCCGCAATGAAGTCATTTTCTTTCACCGGAAGAAATACGGGGATATACCAAGTTCCTGAAGAGAGAATAATCGAAGCCTACCAATTATTGAGCAGGCACATGGACACGGAATACTCATCTTCAGCAGGATTGGCTTTGTATTTGCAAAGATTCAGCGAAGGAAAAGTGGATACCAAGAATAAAGTTCTTGTAGTGAATACTGGGAAGGGGATTTAACATGAGAGGCTCAAATCCGAGATTGTATGTTGTCGGTACCATTCACACGGACATAGATGGCAAAGAGCGCTTAGACCATATACTTGGAAGAATCTCCCCTGGTATTATTGCATTGGAAATGCATAAGGACCGGGAAAGTAACAAACCCAAGAGGAAATCCTTTGCAGCCTATTGTGCGGAGACTGATAAAGCCATCGCGACTACGGGTTTACGATTAACAGACCAACAGAAAAAGACACTCATGGAAGGTTCTTATCGTGCTACACAGAGTTATGGGTATGAACTTGCTTGCTCAAGATCATACGTAAAAAAGCATCCTTCTACAAGCCTGGAATACATAGACCTCTCTGTTTATGAAAATGGGAAAGCAAAGTTTGAAGCAGATTTCGAAAAATCATGCAAGGAAACATTAGAATTAATTGCCGATGACCCAGAAATCGCGTCAATCTTCCTTAAATTATTCGATAACGGAACTGCAGCTTTCATAGAACGTTCAAGAAAAGACATTCAGGCCATTTATGAAAATGCACCTAGCTTATCACTCTCTGGTGTGGACTTACGAGATCCTAAAATCATTGAAGAATTGCGCTCGGAGATGTCACCAGAAATGTTAGCAATATTTGACCAAAGTTGGAATCCTCGCCGAGACGATGCTATGGCAGGCCATATCACGAAGTTATATCGTGGAAAAAATAAAATCGTGTCTGTTGTTGGTCTTGCGCATCTTGATGGATTACAATCAAGGCTTGCTGATTTGAAACCTACTGTGCTGACACTTGCAGAATATGCTTCAATCTTGTGAGATTGCTTTTTATTGTAAATGTTTCTTGAAGAACTCAACAGACTTCCTATACATCTCTTCAGCTCTTTGCTTATTGTAAACTTCTGGTCTTGTGTCGTTGAAAAAAGCATGGTCAGCATCTGGGATCCTTACAACCTCGAACTCTTTCTCTGAATGCTTCAGGTTTTCCTCGAAATCAATCATCTGCTCCTTGGAAATATGAGCGTCCTTCTCAGCATAGACATAAATCAGAGGACAGGAAACATACTGCGCCTCGTCTATCAATGAAACAGGATGGCCAAGAGCTGTCCTTGTGGGGTTCATGACCCCGTAGAAAGCGAAAGCAGCATCAATCAATTCCTTTGAAGCGCTTAAAATAGTGTAAGAACCGCCGACACAGAAACCAAGACAACCAACCTTGCCATTTGAAACTTCCAGAGCCTTGAGATAATCAACAGCTGACTTGATGTCCTTCATGGTCTCATCGTATTTCATGGATTGCATCAATTTTGAAGCTTCCTGAGCATCGGTCGTCACCTTATTTCCCTGCCTTGAATACAAGTCAACTCCCAACGTTATGAATCCTTCCTTTGCATACCTATCGCAGATTGACTTGATATGGTCATTCAAACCCCAGAATTCCTGGAGAACCAACAAGCAAGGCATCTTCCCAGAATGCTTCGGAACAACTAGATAGCCGGAGATTTCAGCGGAATCGCTAGCGAATTTTATCATTGAGCCTTTCGATTCTGCCATGATAATCATTTTAGTTTTTGTGTTTATAAAGCTTATTTACTGGCGCGAGTAGTAATTGCCATAGCTTTGACAGCAGCAGCAACATTCTTCGGAACTTCCATGTCGAAAGAATTAGGTATTATCATCGACTGGGAAGGAGTCTTCAAAGTATTTGCGATCGCATGGGCTGCCGCCAGCTTCATCTCATTGTTGATGACCTTGGCCCTTGAGTCCAACGCGCCTCTGAAGATTCCGGGGAAAGCAAGCATGTTGTTTATCTGATTTGGATAATCGGAACGGCCTGTCGCCATTATGAACGCGCCTGCTTTCATAGCTTCTTCAGGCATTATCTCCGGCTTGGGATTTGCAAGAGCGAAAATTATCGGCTTGTCATTCATTAGCTTTATCATTGAAGGAGCTAGAACATCAGGTGATGAAGCGCCGATGAAAGCGTCTGCTCCATGGAGAGCGTCTTCAAGAGAACCATCGATGTTACCAGCGTTTGTCATCATGGAAATCTCCTTCTTGTAGGGCTTTAGGTCTTTCCTGTTCCTGCTGATGATCCCATTGGAGTCACAAACAATTATCTCCTTGACTGGGATGCAGACATCCTTGTTCATGTGGTGGCATTTGAGCAACTTGACTATCGAAGAGCCTGCTGCTCCTGCACCATTGACCACGATCTTCATCTCATCGATGTCTTTCTTGGCGACTTTGGCAGCATTCAGCAATCCTGCCAGCGCAACTATCGCTGTGCCGTGCTGGTCGTCATGCATGACAGGTATTCCAATCCCCTGCAACGCTTCCTCTATCTCGAAGCATTTCGGGACTTCGATGTCCTCCAAGTTAATACCGCCGAAGACAGGGGAGATGTTCTTCACAATATTGATGAATTCATCTTTATCTTGAGTCTTTATGCAGATTGGGAACGCGTCTATGTTAGCCATCTTCTTGAAAATCATCGCCTTGCCTTCCATGACAGGGATTGCAGCTTCAGCGCCTATCTTCCCAAGGCCAAGAACCCTTGAACCATCTGAGATGATCGCGACAGTGTTCTTCTTCAAGGTGTAATCGAAAACCGCAGAAGGATTGTCCTTGATGTGCAGGCAGACTTCAGCGACTCCCGGAGTGTAAGCCAATGAGAGATCATTCTTGTCCTTCAATGGCTTGCTGACTGAGATGCCTATCTTACCGTTCTCATGGTACTTCAAAGCTTCCTCTTTCATGGAGCTGTAAAACCTGAAATAATCATTAATAAACTTTGTGAAAAGATTTATTAACAGCATTATCCGATTCTTACAGATGCGAAAAATAGGCGTGTTCGGGAAGGATTCAAGGCATGTCAGGTTGTATGAGCAGAAGCTCAGGAAAGCCGGATTTGAAACAGGCTTGAAAGGCTCTGGCATGATAATCTCCCTTGGAGGGGATGGAACTTACTTGCTTGCAGAAAGGAAGTTTCCAGGAATACCAAAATTGCTTGTAAGGGACAGCCATGTCTGCTACAATTGCGATGAAAGGTTCAATGTAGACGATGTTGATTCCATAATAGAGAAGATTGCGAAGAAAGAATATAGGATAAGGCCCAAGTCAAAGCTCGAGGCTGTTTTCAACCACAAGCCGATGACATGCGTCAATGACCTATCCATCAGGAACAAGAACGCGTGGGAAGCGATAAGGTTCGGAGTGAAGGCAGATGGAAAGGCGATACACAAGGAACTGATAGGAGATGGCGTTGTTGTATCGACACCATTCGGGAGCACAGGCTATTATCATTCAATAACAAGGAAGTCCTTCTCCAAAGGCATAGGGATAGCGTTCAACAATTCCACGATACCCGTAAAACCTCTTTTGCTGCCGGAAAATTCTGTAATCACAATAACCATAACACGCGGCGTCGC
>DATDVX010000038.1:0-8132 GCA_035289885.1 Candidatus Nanoarchaeia archaeon
TGTCGTAATGCTTCGTTTTCAATTTGTCTTTCACATAGGCGATGTGCGCATACAACAGGAAGATAGCCAGAGGTATCGCGAGCACTATCAATGCTAAAAATAAGATATCGTTGGTCATGCAGCCAAACAAGCATGCTCCAAATTATTTAAACATTTGTAGTTCTCAGGAAATGAAGACCGCCCGAAGCAGGATTTGAACCTGCGACCTACAGGTTAGGAACCTGTCGCTCTATCCAGGCTGAGCTATCCGGGCATAGGCATTCCAATCAAAACCGGCCTTTAAAAAGATTATTAATCGGCTGTTTTCGGCGTAAAGTTTTTATAGACACGGATTATCGGATGTGGCATGGCACGACGTGGCTTGCTGGATAACTTCTTGATTTACATAAACAAGCTGATGAAAAAGGGTATACAGCCGGATTTCAAACGCCTTGGAAGTTCACTGGACGATGGCGAGTTTCGCCTGGAACTCCAGAAGCTGAACCAGATCTCGCAAATCGCCGAGCAGCTCAAGAAAGAGTATGCTACGCAATATGCCCTTGCTAAAAGGATGGAAAACGAGATGAAAACTGCTGCAGCAAGAGGCCAAGGGAGCAATGGGATGCGCGACCCGGAGATTACTAAAGTCTACAACCAGTATTTTTCATATCTTGCAGCCAAGGAAGTTGAGAGCGATAGGCTTACCGGCGCATTGATAAAGACTGCAAGAAGCTTGAAGTAGTTTTCTCAGAGTGATTTTTTCAAGAAGGTTTATAAACACTTGTTTCGCAATCTCCGAAGACATGGCACTCACTGAAGAATTGGGAATGCGATTACGCGAAGCGAGGACATCCCGCCACATAGGAAGCATCTTTGACTCTGCAAACATCGCTGATATCATGGAAAGGGCAGGCTGCCTTTATCAGGTAATGGACACTATGCTGAGGCAGGAATCATCTCACTGCACCGCGGAGAAGCCTGAGCTGAGGGATTATTTCTCTAGAAAAGAGACGCCTGCAGAATTGTATGACAGGTATTGCCTCTCGTTCCTCAGGAACCTTGCGTTGATACGGCATGATCCGAGGGTTGCCGGGCGCGTTTTTGCCCAGACAGAAGAAGAAGAGGCAAGGCTCTATCCGATTCGTAGTGAAAGCCCCTAAAAGTATTTATATAGTCCGACATCCTATAGAATTGACATATTAACCACTGCGTGGGAGCGTGAGATTATGGCTACCATATTTAGGTTAGAGAACGCGTATTCTCCGGAAGACATAGAGGATTATTTCGACAATAGAGATATCAATGACCTTGAGGAAAGGATTAAGACCATGCAAGAGATTCTTAGGGGCGATGGAACCGAAGAGGCATGCCTCCGTCCTATTTCAACAGCTTATTTGAGGATAGTGCCTCCTCCGGTGGAAATTAGGTACGCACAGTTGCTGGATAGTCTGGCAAGGGACAACATCGCCAGGAATTACGCCCGTAATCCTCAGACTATCAACGCCATGCTTTCCGTGCTTGACGATTCGTCATATACGCCTAGAGGCGTCCGAAGAGAGAGCGCTTAGCGCCCATTCTTTTTTATTTTTCTTTCTTAGACTTTCACTTCGATCTTCTTCTTTCCAATCATCGCTCTTTGCAATTGAGATCCGATGTTGCTTTTCTTGTTAACTCTTATCTCGCCTTTCTTGCTTGAGAACGCTGAAAAGACAAACTCATCCTCGATGAAGACCTTGACATCAATCCCTGCTTTGGTATACAGGATGATGCTCTTGTTGTCTTCGCGGATGTCGAAGTTCATCGCGCGCTTTTCCCTTTCAAGCTCCCTCACATCAAGCGAAATCCCGAGATCAGCTTCTGTCTCTTCGATGTTCTTGCCTTTCACTCCGATCATCTTGGCGATCTGGCTTTCATCGACATAGACTATTGCTCTGTTGTCGCTTACAAACTCGGCATCTACGTTTCCGTATCTTGCCAGTCTTCGCTTGATTTCATTTGCAGCAAGCTTCTGTATCCCGCTTTTCCTCTTGGATTCTTCTACAGGTATCACCACAGTCTGTTCTCCGTAGGAATAGATCTCGTAGACAAGCTTTTCGCTTTCCAAGTCCCTCACTTCAACCACTGGCCTTGCCAGGTCTGCTTCCTGCATTCCGCTCGGCACTTTAACCAATAGCTTCAGTGTGAGGATCTTCTTTATCGCTCCTTTCTCTATGAAGATTATCGTGTCAACAACGCTTGGAATCATTCCAGTATCTATCCTTTCGATGAACCTCTGTATCCCGTCGATGGCTTCTGCTGCGTGAAGCACTCCGATCATGTTGCTTCCGGCCAATCTCAAGTCAGTGTACAACCTGAAGTCTGGAGTGTCTCTCATCTCGTCGTAGAGGATGTTATCCGGCCTTGACAACAAGATTATGTCATGGATCTCTCCGTCTGAAGCGAAGTTCTTCGAGTACTGGGTTATGCTGTCATTGACCTGAAGGTCCCTTGGGCTTTCGATTGTCTTCACAATTTTATTGCTCTTCGAGAATTCTTCTGCGATGGCTTGCGCGAAGGTGCTCTTTCCTGAGCCAGTCTCTCCTCCAATTATTATCCCTCTTGCCTTGTTGTTTATCCTTTCAAGAATCCTTTCAGGCAGCTTGTAATCCTCAAGCCTCAGCTTTTTTATCGGCCGGACAGCTGTTATTTCCCATCCGTCTGACATCGGCGGCCTTACGATGACGATCCTATAGTCGTGGTGCTGGATGACAGTTGATCCCCTTCTCGTTATCTCTATGAAGCTGTCATCATCGATCCTTGATCTCTCAGCTATTTCTTTTGCCATGTTTTCTATCTTCTCTCTTGTCATCTTCTCATCGCTCAGTTTAACGAGCTCCCAGTTTCCCGGGGCTCCTCTCTTGGCGACAGGATAGCTTTTTTCCTTAAGGTGCACGCTCATCGTGTGCTCATTGAAGAATTCCTCTATCGCAAGCTTTTCCTTTGGCTCTTTCAATTGGAGGTACATCACTTCCAATCCGAAGGCCTTTCCTGATTCAGCCTGGACCTTGTCCGCTGTTATCAGTATGGCGTTTTCAGTGTGGGCGATGTGCCTTATGTAGGCATCTATCTCCCCTGATTTCGCCATCTTTATCTGGAACTCTGTAGGCCTGTCGCCTATGAACTCCAGCTCTATTTCCTTGTTTTTGAGCTTCTGCAGGTTCTGCAGCTCTTCCAGGCCCAGGAAGCCGATTTCTTGGCCCCTGTTCGCCTGGTTTTCCAGTTCTGAGACAACAGCATGAGGTATAAGGATTGTTCCTTTTATCTTCTTTTCAGCAACCAATTTGCTTACTGCTTTCTCTATTATTACGCTCGTATCTGGAACGTATTTGTTTTCTGTTTTCATTTTAGTTAAGTTTTTAAACTCCTGTTTGTTAATCTATTCTTAGTTAGGCTAGATAGAATTCAACACTTTGTCTAGTCTAACAAAATGATCATTCTTTTTAAATGTTTCTGTGCTTTCACGGAGGGTTGATGCTATCGAAGCCTTTTTAAAGGCATTCTTGGAACTTTCGTGTCCTTTTAGGCAATAAAATGAGATACAACCAGATAATAAGGGCCCAGATGGATGTGCTAGCCAGGCAATATGGAGCGAGCGCATTGCCGTCCATTAGCCGCGGGAATTTCCCGAAAGAGCTTGGCTGGGGCCTTGTCTATCTGTCCATAAACGGACCTTCTGAGAAGCCTCTTGGTGCTGACAAGCGCAAGAATTCCGGGGTGGATCTTGAGAAGAAGCATGACGAGAACCAGAAGCCCGCAATCCCTTATGTCAGGATGATAGTCGTGCCATCGGTAAGCCCGCAATACGTGCTTAGAGACAGAAGGGCTTTCCTGCAATACGCGCAGCTGAGCAGGATCCAGAAAGTGCATGCAGCAACCGTCCCTGAGGAAGACAGGACGGTGTTCCATTTTGCAGAAGATTCGCTCAGGGTAGGAACAAGAAGGGCTGATTACTTCCTGTTGGCGCCGCTCACACCTGATGGAACAGACCCATCATTATGGCTAAAAGAACAGAGAAAATATGACGGGCAGTCGTCCCACCAGAGGCCCATAGTGATACCATCTTCAAGCCTTGACCATTCTGACCTTGAAGCAGCTGTTGCAAGAAGCACGCTTCAGCCGATATCAACTGCAACATCGCACATACCGCATGGATTGCCTTTGGGAGTGATGCTCATCAACAAGGACAACCTAGCATCTTTCGTCAGGGAAGCGTCAGATGATTGCGTACACTGGTCATGCAAGGATGTCTATTCAAGCGACTGCGTGAAAGCAACAGAAGCATCCCTCATTGCCTCAGGGCGCACTGGCATGATTGACAGGAGATACGGGCGCAAAAAAACCAGAGGGGAATAAGAAGTTATATCCTTCTCAAAAAAACCAGGAAACCTGTGTGCATTATGCCCGAGCTTGAAGGCCTAGCCCTTATTGAATTGACGTCCCATTCACGCTCGATGTTCTCGATTATTCTCTCGATGAAAAACTCATTGCTCTCCACAGCACCGACCATCTCCATTATCTGGCTGACATTAGTGACATAGCAGACCAGGAATCCCCCGGATTTCAATGAAGTGTACGCGTGCTTGAGGACTTTCCTCGGCTCCAGCAGATCCAAGGTTATCAAGTCGAGATTCTTCTCGTCGATGCCTTCGTAGATGTCCTTCACTTTCAATTCAACCTTCATGCCAGTCCTCTCGAAGTTCTTCCTCGCGACATCAGCATGCTCCTCCTTGATTTCATAAGAGGTCACATCACAGCCTATCCTCGCAAGAGACGAAGCCAAAGCACCGCAACCGACGCCAGCATCAACAACCTTGCTCTTCAATCCGACGCCTGCGTATGAGATTATCAGGCCGATGTCCTTCTTGTTCATCAGGGCAGGTCCTCTCTTAAGATTATCAAGTTCATCTGCGAAAGTGCCGTCGAAGATTATGAACTTCTTCTTGATGCTGCTTTCAACTATTCCGTTCTTGATGTCAGCTTCCTTTATCATCCCGAAAGTGCACGTGAAGTCGCCCTTTCTCCAGAAATACCTGTTTCCTTTCTCGTCGATTATGACTTTCATCTTGTTTTCCTCATGAACTTGCCTATCTCTTTAAAAATCCTCACTTTGCCTATTTTTTCATCGCCGATTATATTATGGTAGGACTGGTTCACCCACAACAATTGCTTCACTGTTGACTGAGAGTTGAGATAGAGGTATTCTGCTCCCCTCTCATCGAGATAGCTGTCAGGGCGCGCCTGCACAACAAGCAGCGGAAGCTTGATGTCCTTTATCTTCTTTATAGAGAACTTTATCATCTTCTGAAGGTGAGCGAGGCTTGACAGAGGTATTATCTGGTAGGATCTAGTCCTGAATTTCCTGAGCCTCTTGAGGTACCTCTTGCTGTAGAACTTCTTCTGGAAAATCTTTATCCTCCTGAGGAGAGGAACGATGTACCTGAAAAGCATGAGCTTCATCTTGAACCTGATAGGAGTCGACATGCATATCAAACCCTTGACCTTCTGGCTTTTCTCCGGGATGGAGATTGCGACGTTGCCGCCCATGGAATTCCCGAGTATCCAGATCTTGTCGCACATCTTCTCAAGCAAGGATAATCCATTCTGCGCGTCTGATATCCATTGGTGCCATTTTGACACTGCCAGGTGCTCGGGGCTCGTGCCGTGGCCTGTTAGGAGAGGCGCATAGACAGTGTAGCCCTTCCTGTTGAAGTATTTTGCCAGCTTCCTGCACTCGAAAGGGCTGCTTGAGAACCCATGAATCATCAAAATCCCTTCTTTCCCGCCCTTCAGGAGGAAAGGCTCCATCCCTTTCTGGATCTCCGGGCTCTTCTTGATGCGCTTCTTTATGAAGAAGAAACGGACTTCATTGTATATGCTGAATGCTATTATGAATGCCAGTATGTACGTGAACATAGGCCATAATCACGGGAAAAGCGTTTTTATTCTTTTCTAATCAGAAATAATTGAGATGCCTGCCAATGCCATAACCGAGGTGATGCGCCCAAGGATCCACGAACAGCCACTTGCCATCAACCCTAATCTGGACGCACTGGTGTAGAGCCATGCCATAGAAATGCGTGTATGCACGGGCATCCTTCTCTGTGAAGAACCTTGACCTGACAAGTAATATGCGGGTTATGTAGACCATCATCGTGCATGGCAGGAACCCTGTTTTCTTCCAGGAATACCGGAGATTCCACCATAGAACTGAAGGGTGCTTGAGATATTCGCGCTTCTTGCCGTGGTATTTCGTCGTCATGAACTTCCAGACATTATCCAGGTATTCCTTCTGGCTGCGGGATTTCTTCTCAAGCTCGCGTATCTTGTCCATCATGCCGACAGGAAGCTTTCTCGGGATTTTTGTCTGGTTGTAGCCGAGCATCGGGATGAAAAGCCTGCTGAGAATGAACGCTGCAATGACATAGACTATTATGATAGCTCCAATGCCATAAGCGACTGTCCTGAATATCTCTAGGTAGCTTACCATCTTGCATCACATACTTTCATGCGGGAGATAGGGTTCGAACCTACGTAGGCACTGAGCCAGTAGCTCTTGAGGCTACCCCGTTTGACCACTCCGGCACCCCCGCGCAATCCTGTCTAGAAAACCAGGCTTTTTAAAACTTTTTAATGAAAGAATCACTCTTGGGCTATATCAGGTTCAAGTAACACTTCAAGCAGCCTTGGATCTCGCGGCATCGCAAACAAGGTTGCTCGCGGATCGCCTGGCTCGTGGAATACGCATGTCCCTGGTTCATGCCACTGCTCATAATGATGAGCGCAATTAGGAGGTACTTCTTCTCTTCTAGGTCTGTGAATCTCGTATTCTATTATTCTCAAATCCTCCAAGGAAAGGTGTTCAAGAGGCGTTTCATGTAGAAGCCTGTAAAAATGTGCGTCATCCATGCAACTTCCCATGCTTTCTTTCTTAATTAATCTTTCTTCGGGCATGGTTTCATTACCAAAATCTTTATAAATATTCAAATGCTCTTTATTGCAGTCTTAAAGAGGTGCATTGATGTACAGAAAAACAGCTACCATTTTAGCTCTAACACTATTGTTATTTTCATTGACGTATTACGCGTTCGCAGCCGCCGTGACAAAGGTCAACAACCCATTGTCGCACAACAACGTTGGCGGCACAGTGATATTCTCGGCAACGGTAACAAACGAAAGCGTAGAAAACGTGACATTCAGGGGTATAAACATAAGCCTCAATTCCAGCGGTGAGCTGGTATTCTTCGGAGCAAACACCACCTCTCCAAACAACACAGAATACAATGTTTCTATAGACACGTCAACGCTTCCAAGCGGTGTCTACACTTTGAACGTCACTGCGACAAACAGGACGCAGAGCGGAGCCAACTCAAACGACACCACAGGCTCGAACGCATCGCAGACGAACATAACAATCGACAACAGCAGGCCAAACGTCACTATTGGAAGCATATCGAACTTCCAGAACCTGACTGCAACAGGAGGAGCCTACAACTCAACCGATGACCTGAACCTGACATACAACGTGTCAGATGTCTTCTCAGGACAGCTGAACTGCAGCATCTACCAGAACAGCGTCATAACCTTCTCGTCGGTGCACAACAACAACACAGCGACCTTGAGGGAAAGGACAGTCGTTGACCTAGGTAACGGGAACTTCCTTTTCAACGTGACATGCGTCGACATTGCAGGCAACGAAGGCTCGCAGACAAAGAACATCACGACAGACACATCCACAGTCAACACTACGGAGATAGCCTATGCTGACGCAGATGGTGTCTCAATTACCACTGCAACAATAGAATACAATGACAAGATCAAGATAACCTGCAGGAACACTACAGCTGACAACCTGAACTTCAACCTGACAACCAACATATCTGTAAAGAGGCCTACACAGACAACATTTGAGCCTGTGGGAGAGTTCTCGCCATTTACTTACACAACGACAACAGAGATTGGAAGATATGTTGTAATGTGTAACTTGACAGACTCAACAGGCAACGTCAACTCGACGAACAAGACGTTTGATGTCGAAAGGAAAATAAGCACCAGCAACTACGTGCCTGCCGGAGAAGAGACCATAGGCAAGAAAGTGATAACTTCAGGATCATACT
>DATDVX010000039.1:0-4289 GCA_035289885.1 Candidatus Nanoarchaeia archaeon
ACATGCACGAGAAGAGTTCATAAAAGGGATACTGAAATAATTCTAGTTATAACGAAAGAACAAAGATTAAGATATTTATTAAGTATATGGATGAGCACACTAGGCAAAAGTTCTTCTGCTTGAAGTAAGATATGTACGCCAGATAAAGCGAAGCAATCAAAGCTATGCTACTCAAATACAATATCAGTTCTTTCTGGAAGTACATCGTAGCTGCAAAGATTATGACGTAGAAAGCTAGACCATAGATAGGGTTAGGCAATCCTGTCAACGCACCTTCCTTGCTCAAGAAGGCTTTCGTGCATGATATGCTCTCATTTATGTCGCATAGCGGCTTGTACTTCCGGTATCTCTCTGCAGTTCTCTTCACGTAGAGCGCGTAGCATGACAATAATATCCCTATCAAAGCCAGCCACCTTATCCAGAATATCATAAACTGTTATAAGTCATTTTTCTATAAAAGCCTTTGCAAGATTTTAAATAGCCGTAAAACCTTGTTTATTGCGATGTGGAAGGCTGCATTGGCAATTCTTCTGGCTTTGCTCACAGCCTGCAATGTGCAAGAGCAAGAAATGTCAATATCCCTGAAAAGCCCGGCGTTCGAGAACAACGGATATATCCCTGACAGGTACACCTGCAAAGGAATGGACATCAGCCCGCCGTTGATCATACATGACATCCCGGCAGGAACTAAGACCATGGCTTTGATAGTCGAGGACCCGGACGCTCCTATGGGGACATGGGTTCATTGGATAGCATGGAACATCCCTGTCATCAGCGAGATAAAGGAAGGCAAGCTTCCTGATGGTTCAATGGAAGGCCTGAATGATTTTGAGAGGACGAAGTACGGTGGCCCTTGCCCGCCATCAGGAGTCCATCACTACCTCTTCAAGCTATACGCTCTGGACATAACCCTTGACCTCGGCCAGAATTCAAGGAAAAGCGATGTGGAAGATATCATCCAGGATCACGTCATAGAGAAAGCCGAGCTCATCGGCTTGTACAAGAGATAATTATTAAAAGTCTTCGTTCTCAGATATAAGTTATGATAATCTCAACAGGCGATATATCAAAGATTCTTTCTTCAAAGACTGGGAAAGCCAGCATATCCCCTGATATTGGCATGACTTCGGCAGAAGCGTCTGTTGAAGGGGGTAGCGTCATAATCCGGGATCAGAAAATCCCTCTTTCAGATTTGAAAAAGATTAGGGATGACAAGAGCTGTTACATTGTGGAGGATGGCAAGCTACATAAGGTCCAGTTCTTCTCAGAGAAGACAGGATATGTCTACAAGCTCATACCGACAAGCTATCGCCCAATCCTTAAGATTTCAGGCACGTCGATGCACAAGAAGGAATTTGTTGGCATGATAGAGCGTTCTAAGCTGAAGGGTAAGGTGCTTGATTCAGGAACAGGCCTCGGCTACACTGCCATCGCTGCCTCAAGGACTGCAGGTTCTGTCATAACAATAGAGCACGATGAGAATGTCATCGAGATCGCAAGGTTGAACCCTTATTCCTCTGACATCTTCAATAAGAAGAACATCAGGCTCATCAATGCTGATGTGGTGGATGAGATGAAGAGCTTCAAGGCTTCTGAGTTTGACTCAATAATCCTGGACGGTGGCATACCGACCTTGTCAGGCAAGTTCTTCTCATTGGAGAATTATTCCAATGTCTATCGCGTATTGAAGAGGAATGGAAGGTTGTATCATTACATCCCGAGCCCGGAAGTAACTCATGGCAGGAATTTCCAGTCTGAAGTTGTTTCACGATTGAAGAACGCTGGATTCTCGCGGATAAAGAGGTTTGATTCTTACGTTATTGCGACGAAATGATTTTTACTTCGCCAGCTTCCAGACAAGTTCGAAGTTCTTCCTGAACGCATCTGCTATTAATTTGTCCTTCATCATCACGACGAAAGGGTTTTCCTTTGACCACCTTATTATCGATACTGTGTTGCCATAGACATTGTACGCGACTTCACCGATGTGCTGGTCATCCAGGAATCTTATGTCGCTTAGCTTGAGCTTCTCTACTTTGGTCTTTGTGGATTTCTGATATATCATCCTCATCCTTATTTTCTTGGTAATTCTTTTCTTGTCGTACCACACGAAATAGTATTTCATCAGCTCGTTTGTCATCAATGACGCCCCATAGACAAGTATCTCTTTCCCTTCCCTTATCTGGTCCTCAAACGCGGTCCTTAATCCATGCTTTCCTTTGTAGAAATCCACTCCCTCTTTCGGGATCACGGCATTGAACTTCGCTTTCAGATCAGGGAGCACTGTCTGCAGCGCGTTCCTGTGGTCATCTAGCATGTCATTGAACCTTTCAGGATCAACTGCCTGGAATGTCCTCCTATTGTTCTTCAGTATGTAAGATATCAACCCTTTCGCAATCAGCCTTTCAGTTGCGTCATAGACGTTCCTCCTGTGAATCCCTGTCTTCCTTGAAAGCCTTCCTGCAAGGCACGGTCCAAGTTCAAGCAGCGCCAGGTATATCTTCGATTCCGAGGCTGCCAGCCCTAGCTTCTCCAGCACCTTCTGCCTGTCGATTTCCATGCTGGTATCACAGGGAATATCAGTTTATATATTTTGGGGTAATTAGTATCACCTCATAATTTCTTTAATAGCCCCGCCTTTGTTTCCTTTAACAAAAATCTTACAGGAGGAAACCAAGATGGGAAGAGAACTTGAAATCATCGTTGCTACTGCAGTCGATGTGAGGGATTTGAAGCGGGGGATAACCTCTTCATACAACAGCGTGAGGAGCCAGCTTGACGGCTTGGAGACGGACATGACTGGCCGTTTGAAAGCGAGGGAGAAGCTTCCAAAAGGCTCTGTCTATGTCGCGGAACTTGTCGTAGGCGAGCGCGGCGGAAACGGAATCTCGTACAAGAGGGTCATAGATGACTTCTGCGCGCAGTTCCCTCAGCACAGGGAATTCTTCGAGCAGCTGGCTACAGCGCAGAGGGCAGAAGCAGTGGAACGCCTGAACTACATGAAGGCTGAATAGCCTTTTTTCTTTCTTTTTAAGTGGTTACAAACAGAAAATCTTATAAAACTATGTCCTGCATACTAGCATCGAAATGACAGCTGATGTAGCACATGAGGATAATGCAGCATTCATAGTTGTTGCTCTGTCCCATAATGATGAGATAGAAAGGCTCAAGAATGCGAGAAGCGGGGAAAGCAGGAACCATGTAGTCTATACTACGCATCCTGGCGAAGCTCTGGCATATGTCAGGGATACGCTTAAGCCAGTCCATTTCGTTGTCACAGGCCAGCTTTTCTTCAGGACAAATTCAACTGTCAGCGAGGATTATCTCAAAAGCATCGCTTCTGGCATGTCAGGCGAGACAAATCCTTTTCCGCACTCTCATCCGATAATCAAGACAGGACCGGAGCTTGCTGATGTTGTTCATCAATTGAATGATAGGATCCTTGTCCTTAGGTATAGCCTCAGCCGCGTAAGGAACACGAGCATGATAATCGGGGATATACCCAGAAAACTCAACGTAGTAACGCGTGCTGCAAGGGCTTTCCTTGATTGCGACGGGCTTTATGACGCCTGGCAGGAAAGGGATTGGGCAAAGCTGAGATCAATGCTGCCTGGCATTCAGTTCTACCACACCTTGGAAGAGCATTTCAGCAAGGGAGCACAGGATTTATAAATCTCCGGGTATCAGCAAAAACATAGTAACGGGGGGATTTCAATGAAAAAATCGTTAATCTTCGTTTTAGCAGTTTTTTTGACATTATTTGTTACAGCATGCTCACCTGGCAGCAATATTGATGCTTCAGATGATGCAGACTCTCAGGAAGAGAAGGTATTTACCATCGGCGCAGTCGCTCCATTGACAGGAGAAGGTGCGGTCTACGGATTGCCTGAGCAGCGCACTGTCGACTTGGGTGTCAAGGAATTGAATGCCAGATGGGCAGCAGAAGGCAAGAAGCAGAGGCTTGAACTAATTGTAGAGGACGGCAAATGCAATGGAAAAGATGGATTGACTGCCGCGCAGACCTTGGTTAATCTGAAAGGCGTCAAGGTTATCTATGGTGGCCTGTGCTCAAGCGAGACATTAGGGCTTGCGCCATTCGCGGAAGAAAATGCAGTGCTGGTGTTCTCATCTATGTCTTCAAGCCCTGAAATAACGAATTCAGGTGATTACATCTTTAGGAATTAACCTTCAGACACTGCGCAGGTCGATGTCATGAGCGCGTATATCAACGAGCAAGGGCACAAGCGTGTTGCAATCATATCTGAGAACAATGACTATGCGCAAGCACT
>DATDVX010000040.1:0-12558 GCA_035289885.1 Candidatus Nanoarchaeia archaeon
CTCGAAGTTCCTTATCTCGACCTTCAATTCTTCCTGCGTGATCGACTTCCTCAACGGGATGCCCTTGAACTGTTCGAATTCAGCCAGCAAAGCCTCAAGCTCGGCTATGACCTTCGCTCTTGAGATCGATGCGTTGTTTATCTTGTTCTCTATGTCCTTTATCCTGACGTTCTCGATGGAAATTGATGCTTCCAGGTTCCGTATGTCATCATTCACCTTGTTTCGCTTCTCGAAAAGACCTTTGTAATCCTTCTGGAACTTGGCTTCCTTGTCAGTCGAGTCTTTCAAGTCAGATTCCTTGCCCTTTATCTCCTTCTCCAGCGCTTTCGCCTCTGAAGTGAAGTCATTCAGCTCCCTCTCATGCTGCTTGATGATATCCAAAGTGCGCTGCTTCTCAGGATTGTAGATATTAGTTATCTGGGTCTCGATGTTCTTCAGGTCTGTCTTCAGCTGCAATATCTCCTCGACTGCGCGCTGCTTCTTGCCCTCAAGCTCATTCAACGAAGATGCGACTTCAGGGTTCCTGAAATCCTTGAGGTTTGAGCGAAGCCTTTCCTTGTCCTTCCTCAAAGAATCGAGCTTTGATGTCTTCGCTGAAATGTCGGATTCCAAAGACTTCAAGTCTGAAAATACCTTGTCCCCTTCCAACTCTGAAAGACGCTTCTTTAGTTTTTCAGCGTCTGCCAAGCCAGTGCTCTTCTCCAGCCTGATGATCTCGCCTTCCAGGGAAGACTTCAATTTCCTCGCGTCCTGCAATCCGTTTGATACATCAGCGTACCTGTTCTCCAAAGTCTCGATAAGCCTTGCTAGGTCCTTTACCTCTGATTCCAGCTTCTCAAGCTTCTCATCAGAGTCTTTCTCTACCAGGCTGATGCCTTTTGATAATTTTCGATGGCCGCCGATGATTGCTCCAGAGGACTCGAACAAGTCCCCTTCCAAAGTGACCATCCTCGCAGAGCCCACGCCGATCTTCCTCGCTGACTCGACATCTTCAACTATGAACGTGCCTCCGAAGACATATGAGAACGCGTTGTAGAACTTCTTGTCATAGGAAATGACTTCCAAAGCGTTTGCGATGGTTCCCTGGACAGGGCGTGAATCTGACTTCTTTATCTTGTTAAGCGGGAGGAATATGCAGGTGCCTAACTTCGAGGCCTTGAGGATTTTTATGCAGTCCGCAGCAACCTTCTCATCCTCGACTACAATGCCTTTCAATCTTGGACCGGCGCAGACTTCCAAGGCCAGAGCGTATTTTGAATCAACTTTCGCCAGTTGGCTTATAGTGCCGTGGACTCCTTTCATCTTGGAATCTATGATTTTCTTGAGGGCCATGTCTGACGACAGGAATTCCCTCGCAGAAGCGCTCTTTCCATGCAACTTGAACAATTCAGTGTTTTTCTCGTTTATATCTCTCCGAGCCTTGTTCAATTGTGATGTGATGACGCTTTCCTCGGCTATGAACTTGGCAAGCCCGTCCTGGGAAGAGTCATAGCTGTCCTTGAGCTTCTTGTATTCTGATGATGTGCTTGCCTTCAAGGATTCCCCGATGGACTTTATCTCGCTGTCAACATGGAATTTCCTCTGCAATAACTTGTTGCGGTCTTCCTGAAGCTTGAAAATCGACTTCTGTGTCTCGTCAGTCTGCTTTTCCAGGGAATCTATGTCAGACGAGTCGAAGACTCCGTGGTCTGTCTTGAACTTCTTGAGCTTCTCCTCAAGCTTTGAATTTGAATCCTCAAGCTTCTTCAGCCTGTCATCCAATTCCTTCTCGGACTTCTTCAGCTCAGATATATTATTATCAGTGTCATCCAAAGTGATGTTAAGCTGCTTGATCCTCTCTGCAATCTTTTTAGTCTCGCTGTTGCAGGTGTTCAATCTTTCAGATTTCTTTATGAACTCGGAGCGGAGAGATTCTATGTCCTTATGGATCTTGACGGATTCTATCTCGCCTTTCTCCTCGATGTCCTTGTTAATCAAGTCTAAATTCTTCTTCCCTTCTGCAATCTTGTCATGTACCGCCTTTATCTTGGAGTCTATCTTCTCCAAATCATCGTTGTTCCTCTTCAACCTTGAATCAACCTCGTCCCTCTCCTCTTCCTTTGACTTTGTCTGGAGATGGAGGTTCGTCGCCTTGTTGCTCTTGATGTTCTTCTCCAGGTCGCGGTACTTCAATGCCTGATCGCGTTCTTTCTTCAATTCCCTGAGGTAAGTCTTCCTTTCAGTTAGTATGATGTTAGCCTCGTTCAATTTCTCATCGACATGCGTCAACTCAAGCATAGCCTTGTGCTTCTTGTCCTCGAAGACAGTTATGCCTGACACCTGCTCGATGAGCTCCTTCCTCTCATCCGGCTTCATCTCCATGAAACGGACTATGTCCCCCTGGAGGACGATGTTGTAGCCATCTGCGTCAATCTGCGCATGATTAAGCAATTCGATGACCTCTGTTCGCGTCCTGGTCTCTTCGTTTATCTTGTAGATTGAATTGCCGTTCTGTCTGATGACCCTTGAAATCACTATCTCAGGAGTCTTGATAGGGAACTCGTTCTTTGAGTTGTCAAAAGCGATAGAAACCTCTGCTTCCTTCATTGGAGCGCCTTTTTTAGCGCCGTTGAAGATGAGATTCGAGGATTTTTCAGCCCGCATGGACTTCGCGGAGATCGTTCCAAGGACGAAAGATAGACCGTCCATGATGTTGCTCTTTCCAGAACCGTTCGGGCCTATAATTACATTGTAATTATTCTTGAACTCCAGTTCAGTCGGGTTGGCAAAAGATTTGAACCCCTTCAACCTCATTTTTGTGATATAAGTCATGAACATCAGAAAGCCCGTTTATAGATTTATAAGCTTTACTGGGCGGTTTGGGAAGTGTTTAAACTCATCAGGAAACTCGTTGTTTATAGGCACATTTAAGGGCCATGGTCTTACCCTCTACAACGTAATTTATCGAATGTAGTGGGTAAGCCGAATTTACCTAAAAACCGGAGATGAATCTTAAAGCGATATATTTATATATCACCTGTTATATTATTATTTCACATGTTACAAAAATATAGCAGATATAAACTACTTGAACAGTTTTTTGATTGCCCTAGAAAAAGCTTTCACATAAGGGAGATTTCAAGGAAAATAAGCCTGGCACTGATTTCTGTTATAAACCACCTTGATGCCTTGTGCAAAGAAGGGCTTGTTCTCAAGGAAAAAGGGACAATATACAACGTTTTCAAGGCAAATCGTGAAAACCCGAAGTTCAAGCTTCTGAAACAGCAAAACATAATCTGGCGCATACATACAAGCGGGTTCATTAGCAGCATTGAAGAAACAACGCATCCAACCTGCATTATTCTCTTTGGCTCTGCATCAAGAGGAGAAGACACAGATCAAAGCGATATTGATATATTCATCCAAGCGAAAGAATCGCCAATTCCGTTAGCAAAATATGAAAAATCCCTCAACAGGAAGATAAATCTGCTATTCGAGCCGGACCTGAAAACACTCAGCAAGGAGCTGCTCAATAACCTTATTAATGGCAAGATACTTTCCGGATATCTCAAAGCGGTGTAACAAATGCAGCCATGGGATAGAAATTCACCAGACGTGTCGAAAATGACACCTGACAAAGAGAAAGCAAGATCTCTTCTCCGGATAGTCGCTTTAAGAGAAAAAGATTTGAAAACGAAAAGCGAAGAATTCACAACGCTAATCGTTGAAGGCTACTATGAGATCGTCAAGGAACTCATTACGGCGATATTGTCATTGGACGGCTATAAGACAGTAAGCCACGAATTACTCATCGGCTATCTTGCAGAATACCACAAGGAATTTTCTTCTGCTCAAATCATGACTATAGACAAGTTGAGAATAGCCAGAAATGACATCGCCTATAGAGGCGTGATGATAAAACCAGATTATCTTGCAAGAAACAAAACCGAGATACTTGAAATCATTTCGAAACTGAAAGAGATTGTAGTAAGAAGAACAAGATAAAGTGCATTGCTTTCTCATTAGATACTGGTTTTGCAATATATATATATGATTATACCTATAATTTCCCAATAGTGCTTAAATATGCTCGGATTCTTACTTTGGCATAGTTATTAACATTCAAAGGAGATGATTTCATGATTAGCACTGCTGGAATGGAACTAGGGTTGAATGAGATTTATCAATCGTTTGATATACTTGTTGCTGAAATGAATAAATCTGTATCTACGAGGAAAATTGAATATAACTCTTTTTCTATCGAGGATAAGGAGAAGATATTAGCCTGGCTTTCATCTTTTCGTGCTCGATCCACTGAATCACTTAGACGTCTACGTGAAGAATTCCGTAATTTCAGGACAATTGTAAGTAATCTCGATGATTTCATGTATAATCTAAAAGCTGATGAAGAGACAAAAAGAAGGATAATGAATGAGATTCACACATTCTTACAAAAGATTAATGATAATTGAATGACTGCAAATACTCTCAATTTTATTTTTTATTCATTCACGTTTGGATTATGCGCTCTAGATTCATTCATCCCGGCAGCAGTTATCCTTACAAATTCGGCGTTCTTCTGCATCTCCAGTATGTTCCTGGAACCGCAGTAACTGATTCCTGATCTCAATCCACCTAATAAATGATTAAGAACTTCCTTCACAGTTCCCTTGTAAGGGACCATTGCTTCAGTTCCTTCAGGCACGAAATCAGAAACATCCGGCTTCTTTCCCTCGTTAATGAGCTTGTTCTGGTTGGCCAGGTAGCCTGCCATTCCGCGGTAAGCCTTGAATTTCTTACCGTTCTTTATGAAAGTTGAGCCTGGAGTCTCCTCGCAACCAGCAAATAACGAACCTGCCATGACTGTTGAAGCACCAGTTGCCAATGCCTTCACTATGTCGCCTGAATTCTTCAAGCCACCATCGGCGCATATTGGTATCCTGGAATCCTTGCATGCATTTACCACATCTAGAACAGCAGTCAACTGAGGAACTCCGCAGCCAGTCATGATCCTTGTAGTACATAATGAACCCGGACCAACTCCTACCTTGATGCAATCTGCTCCAGCTGAAATTAAGTCCAAAGCGCCTTCTGAAGTTGCTATGTTTCCACCAACAATAGGGATGTCAGGGAATGTCTTTTTGATGGCTTTGATGACCCTAATCTCATTTTCAGAATGACCATGGGCAATATCAACAACAATGACATCGCAGCCAGCCTCCACCAATGCAGAAGTCCTTTCAAGGAAATCATCCTTCACACCAATCGCAGCGCCTACCAATAATCTTCCTTTGGAATCCTTTGAAGCCATGATATTCCCGACTTTGCTTGACAGGTCCTTTGAAGTTATCAGGCCTTTCAGGATGCCTTTGTTGTCAACCAACGGAAGCTTCTCGATCTTGTTCTTCTTCAAAATATCAGAAGCATCTTCTATTGAAATTCCCGGCTTTCCAGTTATGACTTTTTTCGTCATCAAATTACTTATTTTTTCATTCAGATTGTTCTGGCAGAGGACATCTCTCCTTGTCAATATTCCCTTTAATTTGTAATCCTCGTCGACTATCAACAAGCCTGAAACCTTCTTGCTCTGCATTATCTCCAATGCTTCATGGAGCTCGTTGTCAGGGTACAATGTGTAGGGATTCTCTATTATCAAACCCTCAGAGCGCTTGACTCTCTTTACTTCATTGACCTGCTGCTCTATTGACAAAAACCTGTGAATGAAACCTATTGAGCCTTCCCTCGCGATAGCTATGGCCATGGAAGATTCAGTGATAGAATCCATGTTTGCAGGGATTATCGGCATGTTAAGCTTGATTTTTTTGGTCAAAAACGTCGACAAATCAACGTCTTTCCTTGAAGAAACAATTGACTTTTTAGGGACAAGAAGGACATCGTCGTAAGAAAGGCATTGCCTGAAATTCTGAGAAATCATCTCAGTGTTCGGATAAGAACTTAATGGCTTTGTAACCCCTCTCATGCCATACTATCAGGAGAGACGGGATGTTTATATAGGTTTCTACTCAAGATTCCGGGGCAATGACTATCTTATTTCCAACTTTAGAAATCTCAACTTCGGTCTTCTCTGAAAGCTTTAGCTGCCTTTCCAAGTCTGCAGGAATCCTAAGAACCAGCCCATCACCACTTCTTGATAAACGCCTGTAAAGCTTAAGTGGCTCGGGCCAAATACCTAGCCTACGCGCAATTTCAATGGTTTTCCGCGTTTCTTCTTCATATGGGAATTCTTCCCTGCAAGAGTCGCATCTATGCCCTTTCAATATGAAGATGTATCCCTCTATTTCAAATATAATATCACTAACTTCAATAAACTTACCTTTCTCACATACTGGGCATTTTCTCATTTTCCTTCTGCTCCTGTAATTACAAGTATTTCCATCGTTATATCATCTTTTATGAATATAATCTTTCTTCCGCCACCTTTAGTCCTAATATAAGCTTCGTATTTTGTTTTGCCAACCTTTTCTATCTTTATTGCATTATCAATCGCATCTCGAATGGACTTGATACCATAGCCCCACTTGCGCATCCAACCCATCGCGAAGTGCTTGCTCGGTCGTATGGTGTAATCCCCTATATCCATCACATTTCCACTCCTTTTTGTATAGTTATGGTCATATATAAATGTTATTATCTTTAGAAATAAAAAGCTTTCTGCCAAAAATCCGCAAAATTTTCGGAATTAATACTCTGAAAGGCTCTTCTGCGGCTTGTTCTTAACTACGTTCTGGTATGTCGCCCAGGATTTCCTAAAGATATGCTCGTAGCGTTTATGATACTTTTTCAAGAATTCAATCGTAGTTGGGTCGCTTGGGTATCCACTACCGCATTCATAGCCAATCTCCTTCTTTATCTTCTCAATCTCTGCATCACGAGTAACTTTTGCCAAGATAGACGCTGCTGAGACTGAAGGATAATTGACGTCTGCCTTGTGTTCTGCGATTATTTCGACGCTTTTTCTTTTAAGATAGTACTTGAAGTATTCAACGTAAGACTTAATATTTGTTGAGGGGCAATCTAGAATTATTCTTTCAGGGTTCAATGAATTGCATATCATAGCTGATTTGATTGCCTCTAATCGATTGAGATTGAGTGTTTCTGACTGGACAGCTTCATCAATCTCTGCAGGTGGAATTATTAAAATCTTGTAATCCTTCACGATCTTTATTATTTCAGGATAAAGCTTCTCACGCTGGGCAGGAGTCAGTAATTTAGAATCTTTTACACCTAACTTCTTTAGTTTAGGGATGTCTGCGTCATCAATCAATACCCCTGCCATTACCATTGGACCGAGTACTGGACCCTTTCCTGCTTCGTCCACTCCCGCTTCAAGCACCATTCTTGAATCTCTCCATTATTTCCATCATCTCAGAACGTTCCTTAAGCCTGCTCACCTGTTCCCTTACTTCCTTTGAACCTCTCAAGCCTGAAGTGAAGTCTATGGCATGCCTCCGTAAATCCCTGATATGCACGTGAGGGTCAATCTCAAGGTATTCAAAAAATAAACTAATCTTTTCTTTCAAAGTCTGCTCGATTATCTTTCCTGTCTCAAGATAAGTGAGAATCTGCTTGAAAATCCATGGATTGCACATTGCAGCTCTTCCAATCATGATATAATCGCATTTGCTGTAGTTTAAAAGTTTTTCAGCTGACAAGGGATCAACAATATCGCCATTGCCTATCACAGGGATTGAGACAGCTGCTTTCACATTCTTTATCGTGTCCCAATTGGCCTTTCCAGAATAACCTTGCTCCTGCGTCCTTCCGTGGATAGCGATCGCTGATGCGCCTGCTTTTTCAATTACCTTCACCAGTTCCAATGCCTCATCAGTCTTGAATCCTGAACGCATCTTGACAGTGATAGGCTTTTTTATGTTTGAGACCAGAGCGTGGATTATATCGTGAATCTTGTCCTTTTCCTTCAACAAAGCGGAGCCATATCCCTGCTGGACTATTTTCTTCGCCGGACAGCCGAAATTCAGGTCAATTATGTCAAAGTTCTTTTCAAGTTTTTTGGCAGCATCGACCAAAACATCAGGGTTCCTTCCGAATAATTGAACACCTACAGGATGCTCGTCCTTTCCGACTGCAGCCAGCTCAAAAGTCTTTTTATTATCACGGATAATCGCCAAGGAAGACAGTTGCTCAGTGTAAGCCAAAGCAGCGCCGTATCTCCTGCATAATAACCTGAAACCTAGATGACTCACGTCAGCCATAGGAGCCAGAACCAAGGGATTTTTTAGCTTAGGGAATTCCATGTTACAGATCTTTCTTAAGAATATCGATTATCTTATCAATCTCGTCCATCTTCACCTGCTTGTATATCTTCTTTTCAGGATAAATCATAATTGTGGTGCCTACATTGTTGCAGAAGCCCAAGCATGAAGCTTTTGTGACCCAAATCTGGTTAACCAAGCCATTAGTTATCACGTATTCCTTCAACTTCTTGAAAATCTCCATTCCGCCTACATGGCCACAGCAGTCCTTTCCTGGCTCACGCTCATTGATGCAGACAAATACATGTCTCTTGCACTCGCGATTGACTTCTTCCATAAAATGGCTTCTCGAAGCAAGCTTTATATATTTTGCCATGAGCATATCCTGATGCAAACACGAAGCAATACGTTTCTATGGGTGACGTATGACTTCGCGAATTCAATCGTCATGATTGTGTTCTTCCTGTATTTCGCGCAGTGGATTGTCGTTGACAGGGGGATATCTGATTTTTACTTCAACCTGACCTTCACAATATCAGCATTGCTGTTGCTATTGACAGCCCCGCTATTCGGCGTAGTGCTGGACAAATTCCTCAGGCGCATCACAGGGTTGAGATATTCCACAATATTCACAGCATTATTCTACGGGCTTTCGGGATTATCAGCTGTGTACGGAAAGAACATACCTGCTTTGATTTTCTTCACTCTTGGCCTGTATGCATATTTGCAATCATTCACGTTCTACACTCCACTGATAAACGACATTGCACATAGCTCGAAAAGAGGACTGATATCCGGCTTGGGAATCATGGCCAATTACTTAGGACAGATTACTGGATTGGTGATTGCGCTTCCGTTTTCCCAAGGAAAAGTAGCATTATTTTCCGCAGCTCCAAGAGCAGAGACGTTATTGCCCTCAGTGATACTATTTTTCATTCTTTCCTTGCCGATGCTCATCTTCTTCAAGGAGCCGAAAAAGGATGCACCAGATGGCGCGAGGATTAGCTCCGCAATGCGCGGCGTGATAAGCGAAACAAAACATCTGCTTTCACATTCCAGCGTCGCCATATTCCTGCTATCCTATTTCCTGTTCAATGACGCGATATTGACTGCGGTGAACAATTTTCCAATATTCCTGGAGCAGGTTTGGAGCATATCAGACACAACAAAGACCTACCTCATGCTTAGCATCCTGGTAATGTGCGCTATTGGCGGTTTGATAGCAGGATTCTTGGCTGACAGATACGGGCACAAGAAAATACTCGTGATAATCCTGGCTTTCTGGCTTGTCATGTTCCCTGTGATAGGATTAGCGACAAATTTCAAGCTATTTGTGACTTTTGCGATATTCATGGGATTGTGGTTTGGGGCCACGTGGGCAGTCTCACGTTCACTGATGTCGCATATCTGCCCTGAAGGGAAGCATAACCTGGCTTTCGCGTATTTCGGGCTTGCTGAGAGAGCTTCTTCGTTCATCGGGCCGATAGTTTGGGGATTGGTAGTGACAAACCTGGTCACAATGGGAAACGACCGCTATAGAATCGCATTCCTTGCCATAACAGGGTTCATACTGCTTGGGCTGCTTGCCTTGATAAAAGTCAGGGATGACAGGCATCATCCGAGCCGCACCAGAATAATAAGTAGCGGGAGTAGGATTTGAACCTACGACCTTCGGGTTTCTCAAGCTTGTTTATGAGCCCGACGAACACTCCTAGCTGTTCTACCCCGCTGAGAGTTGAGTTGAAATGAGCGTTTTTAAAGCTTTCTGCAATAGGTTTAAATATCTACTAAACGTAGTTTTTTGTTATGTGGAAAATAAATACTAAATCCGATTTTAGTCCTTTGAATCTAGGTATTGGTCAAAATACAAAAGAAAGAGATTCAAGAAGACAATTTCCAAAGTCTATGCAGAAGGAAATTTGGGATAGGCAAAATGGTCGTTGTGTAGGCTCTCACTGCAATCATAGTCGTTTGCGAGCAAGTGCCGTTCATTATGATCATATAAAACCCCATAAAACTGGGGGTAAAACTATTTTGAGTAATGGTCAAGCCTTATGTCCTACCTGCCATTCCTTTAAAACAAATAAAGAGACTATAAAAACTCTTCGCGGTAAAAGAAAAAATAATCATAATCCTGCTTTAGGATTAGCAATGCCTAAAAGTGATTTTAAGCATCTATTCTTTGGCAAGAAATAACGTTATTTTCAATAGTGAACTTGACTGGAAGGAATTTTTCTATAACCAGTGAATTTGTGGTCACGTGATTGCGTATTTTCGAGGTCAGAATCTTTGAATTCCCTGCAAGAGCCATGTAGAGCATCAATTGGTCTGCTGCAAACCTGTCAACAACAGCGTTAGATTCCATCTCCTCTTTCAAGGTCTTGGCGCATCTTTCCCCGGAAGTTTCAGGCTGCTCATTGTCCATCAACAAAGCTGTGTGGCCTAACCTAGTTTTTTCATATGAAGCAGTCGCATGGATGAAGCAGGATTCTGATGCAGTAGGGACGTATCTTATCTCTGACTTGAAGCCTTCCTTGAAATTATCCTTGAAACTTGACAACATCTTCTCTGCGACATTCTTGTTCCTCAGGGATTCTGAGCCATAAACAAGAACTTCAATATCCTTCAATGCGCCTCTTTCAACAAACTCGAATTCCTTTATCTTTTTGCACGGCTTTATCTTCAAGACAATGTTTCCCTGGCCTTTCGGATAGAAACCATGCTTCCGTATCTCAACATCTAAATCAACCCCTATCTTCTTCAAAAAATAACAGAAGATGTTCTTGAAATACAATGATGGCAATGCCCATTGAGTGTCTGTTCCCCCAGTCACTTCCAATTCTGAAGGTATTTCCTCGTGGAGGCAAGCTGGAATCAAAGTCTGGAGAAGCAATGTTGTCGAGCCTGCTGTCCCGATGTCTATCCTGAACTTTCCGCCCTTGATTTTTGATGGGATGAAGGTTAGCTCGTTGCTGCTCAATTGCATCCCTTCGACTTTTGCGTTAGTCAAATCCTGCATGGCTTTCACTGCTGTTAGATGCTGGTGGGCAAGGCCGCCTTTTTCACGAGCGCCTCGAATGTTAATCATTTTAAACGGGGTTTGAGTTACGGCCGATAGCGATAAACCTGAACGCAAGGCTTGGCCTCCAGATTCCTTGCCGTCGATTGTTAGCATAATAAACAATCTTTTCAATAACTTTATAAACGTATTCTGTCGCATTTTCCTCACCAGGAAGTCAATCCGCGCCGAGGTCGCATAACCTGGTATTGCGCAGGATTGCTATCCCACAAAGGTGCAAATATCCTGTGCCCGAAAGGGCGTGTGGGTTCAAAAAGCACTTTCAAGAATAGGCTCAAAAGGCTTGACGTGTTTGAAAGTCCCATCCTCGGCGTTTCATACTCAATAAAAAATGAAAAAGATACTCGCAGTAACGCTTGTATTGTTTTTCCTAGTAGGATGTGGAAAAGTGGCAGAAAAAACAACTGGAAATATAGCTGTAGTCGAAACTGACAAAGGCACGATAAAATTCGAGTTATTCACTGATAAGGCTCCGATAACAACAGCTAATTTCATCAAGCTGGCAAACTCTGGTTTCTACAACGGATTGAAGTTCCATCGGTATGAGCCCGGATTTGTCATACAGGGCGGGGATCCAAAAGGCGATGGAACTGGCGGAAGCCCTGACAAAATCAAGCTAGAAGTAAGCCCTGAGCTGAAGCATTTCAAGGGAGCTGTCGGGATGGCAAGGTCGCAAGAACTTGGCAGCGCAAGCTCGCAATTCTATTTCGTTCTCGAGGATTCAAATTTCCTGGACGGGAATTACGCTGTCTTCGGAAAAGTCATTGAAGGGATGGATGTCGTGATGGAGCTAAGGAAAGGCGACGTGATGAAAAGAGCCTACATAGAATAAAAATGACAGACGCGCTTTACTTGAATGATTCTTACCTGAAGGAATTCGACGCAACAATCGAGAGCGTCACAGACGGGAAATATGTCGTTCTTGACAGGACCGCATTCTATCCCAAGGGCGGTGGGCAGGATTGCGATACTGGCGAAATAATCAAAGACGGGAAAGAATACGAGGTGGTTTTCGTCGGGAAATTCGACGGCAAGATAAGCCATGAAGTCAAGAATGCTGCTGAACTGAAAGAGGGAGATAAAGTCAAGGGGCTCATCGACTGGGAAAGGAGACACAAATTGATGAGGTGCCACACTGCAGAGCATGTGCTATCAGCAATTGTTGAAAAGGATCATCATGCATTGGTAACCGGCAATGAGCTGACTGTCGAGAAATGCCGCTCTGACTACAATCTTGAAACTTTTGACAGGGAAAAAATAGATGAG